>JAFDTG010000032.1 GCA_019594235.1 Candidatus Saliniplasma halalkaliphilum
CAAACACTTAACATCGATCCATTTTATAGGTAAGGATAGGAACATCTTTGTGGATTTTAAAGCGTCCTTTTTACCGATTTCGTTTTGAAGGATCCATAGTACTTCATCTAGAACTAGATAGGAAGACGAAGCGTTCAAAGATCCGTTTTCGATCTTTTCTAAAACTTTTCTACAATTTTCTCCTAATTCATCCTTATCTAGAGTTGAATAGATAAATATGTTAGAATCGATATACATGTTCACACCTGGTATCTATCTTTGAGGCTCTTTTTGATCTCCTGGGTGTTGATCTTTTTGTCATGTTTTTCAGCGATGGTTTTCAACTTTTCAGAGATATTTCCTTTTTTTCGTATCTTGATGATGTCACCTTCAATATCTATCATCACTTTATCTCCCTCGTGTAGACCAAGTAGATCTCGTATATCTTTAGGGATTACGACTTGACCCTTTTTCAAAATCTTTTTTTCTATCATCTTACCATGTAGTTAAACATTAGTTTAACTGATAAATAAAACTTAGGCAGAGAACACTAAATCATGATTAAAGAATGAAAACGTTTTTATCTGAAATGTGGTTAAGGTGCAGTATGAAGTTGATTAAAAGCGCATTTTGTTTCATCATTTTAGCACTTCTCATATTTTCACTCGTACCTGTTCAGGGTTCATCGAATGAGAATCCAGTGGCAATTATAAGAACGAACAGAGGGACCATCGAAGTGGAGTTGTACCAAAACGATGCTCCGGAAACAGTCGAGAATTTTATCAGATATGCAGAGGATGGTTTCTATGAGAACCTGATCTTTCACAGAGTAATTGAGGAGTTCATGATACAGGGTGGCGGATTTCACTCGGGGATGGAAAGGAAAGAACCCACTTACGATCCGATCCAGAACGAGGCTGAAGCCAGTGGTCATCGGAACGAGCGAGGCACCATCGCTATGGCCCGGACCACTGATCCCCATTCAGCGACCAGTCAGTTCTTTATAAATCAAGACGATAATGGATTTTTGGATTGGGATCAAGCACAGGATGGTTGGGGCTACTGCGTTTTTGGACGAGTAACAAGTGGTATGAATGTTGTAGATGAGATCGCGTCTGTTGAAACAACAACCGTCGATGGTCACAGTGATGTACCTGTGGAAGATATAATCATAGAAGAAGTTACGATAACTGGTTCAGTAGATACGAACGGTGGCAGCGAGGATTATAACGATTCCACAAACGGTACGGGTGATGACGTTACAGATATGCCTGACGAAGATGCTGAGTCGTTTTTAACGGACCCACTATTCTTGATAACCATCGGCTCTTTCATAGCAGCTGGAGGTATAATCTTTGTACTTCATAAAATCGATAAAAAGAAGTAAAAGTGACCTAATGAAAATTATTAGCTAACTAATTCACCTTTCTTTTAGAGTCATCTATTTAGAAACAAAAGGCTTTAATCACATAGCACACCTTCTATACTCATGGGAGAGAGAAATCACTTAGCGGGTGAGGAGAGCAGATATCTTAAACAGCATGCAGAGAACCCTGTAGATTGGTATCCGTGGTGTGAGGAAGCCTTCGAAAAAGCCAGGTCCGAAGATAAACCGATTTTCCTTTCGATAGGTTATTCATCCTGCCACTGGTGCCACGTTATGGCACATGAATCCTTTGAAGATGAAGAAGTGGCAGAACTGATGAACGAGACCTTCGTATCCATAAAAGTTGATAAGGAGGAAAGACCGGACGTGGATATGGTTTACATGGACGTTTCTAGGGCTATGACAGGCTCAGGTGGATGGCCACTGAATGTAGTTATAACTCCCGATAAAAAACCGATTTATGCCGCTACTTACATTCCAAAAGAGAGAAAATACGGTCGTATGGGCTTTAAAGAATTGATAAAAAAATTGAAACATCAGTGGAAGAACCGAAAGCGAGAAGTGCTATCTAGAAGTGAAAGCATAATCTCTTCTCTTAAAGATGAGAGACAAATCCAGGGAACTATGGACAGCTCAACTTTAGAACAAGCTTACAGTTCCCTCGAGAGTGCCTTCGATGAAGAGTATCCCGGTTTTGGAGCGGCTCCCAAGTTCCCATCGCCTCATAATTTACTTTTTATGTTAAGGTATCACGAGTTGACCGGAGAGAGAACAGCTCTGAGGATAGTCACTAAAACCTTAGATGCTATGAGGAATGGTGGTATTTACGACCATATCGGTTATGGGTTCCACAGGTACTCCACCGATAGACAGTGGAAACTACCACATTTTGAGAAGATGCTTTACGATCAGGCCATGCTGGTTTTAGCTTATTCGGAAGCTTTCAAAATCACTCGAAAAGAGAAGTACAGGAAGACAGTTGAAGAGGTCATAAAATACGTTCTTAGAGGCTTAAGGTCTGATAAAGGTGGGTTCTTTTCATCGGAGGATGCAGACGTCGACGGGGAAGAGGGGAAGTATTATACCTGGACTGAAGAAGAGATAGATCAAATACTTGGGGATCAGTCCGAAGAATTCAAAAGATCATTCAATGTTAAAACCAAGGGTAATTATCAAGAAGAATCTACTGGGGAAAAGACAGGTAAGAACGTACTATACACGACTGAAATCGTTGATTCAGAACAGGTAGAGGGGATGAAATCTATATTGTACCAGGAAAGGAAGAAAAGAAAATTCCCAGGTAGGGATGAGAAGATATTGACGGATTGGAACGGGTTGATGATCGCATCCCTGGCAAGGGCTGCTAACGTATTAGATGATGATGAGATCTTGAAAGAGGCGAAAAAAGGTCTAGAGTTCATTTTGACGGAATTGAAAGATAACTCACAACTTTATCACAGGTATATCGAAGGTGAAGTAGGTATAGACGGTATGCTGGACGACTATGCTTATCTTGTTTGGGCACTTTTAGAGGTTTATAGAGCTGGTGAAGAAGAAAGATACCTTGATGAGGCGAGGAAATTATCAATATCCATGGTGGAGAAGTTTTGGGACCCTGATGACGGAGCATTTTATTTTAGTTCATCTGACGAACTTCCTTTAAGTAAGAAACCAGTTTACGACGGCGCTTATCCATCTGGAAATTCCATGGCATTACTTGACCTAACATACCTCTGGGATATCACGGGTGATAGAACATTCAAAAAGAAGGCTGAAGAATTGGTCGATTTCTTTGCAGGTCAAATCAATTCTTATCCGAGTCAATATACGATGTTCCTGACATCGTACGAGTTGTTTTTGAAACTAAAAGGAGAAGAGATATAATGAAAACTAAAAGGGTCATGATCTCGGTTATTATGGGTGCCGTTCTGGGAGTACTGTGTATCGTAGGGGTTGGTGCTAGGATTGGGTACAGTGGGAACGAACTGTTCCTGTTCGCCATGTGGTATAATCGGATCGTCATGGGTCTTTTGATCGGTCTGGCTTACGACATCAAGATCATAGACTCTAATAAAAATTTCATCCTTAGAGGACTTTTACTGGGTCTTATCGTGTCTTTAGCTATAACTTTTACAAGTGAATTTCGAGACTGGTCCAGCTTATTTGCAGGTATAGCTTACGGTGTAATAATAGACTTTGTAGCTACACGCTTCGGGTGATTCACTCCTCGAAGATATCCAGGTACTCGCCGTAACTCTCCTCTTCCATATCCTCTTTGGGTATGAAACGAAGTCCAGCGGAGTTCATACAGTACCGTTTACCTGTAGGTTGAGGTCCATCATCGAACAGATGACCTAGATGAGAACCTGCTTGTTTACTCACCACTTCAGTTCTGTTATCGAAAAGACCGCCCTCTTTCTGAGTGACAATATTTTCCTCTTCCAGAGGTTTACTGAAGCTTGGCCATCCACTCCCAGATTTGAACTTGTCCTTAGAACTGAATAGAACTTCACCAGATACGACATCCACATAGATCCCCTCTTCCTCGTTATCCCAGTATTCGTTCCTAAAAGCGGGTTCCGTTCCTTTCTTCTGCGTAACCTCGTACTGCTTGGGAGTTAGTTTCTTTTTGAGTTCTTCATCCGACGGCCTTTCCATGTATTAAACACCTCCAGCTCTTTTAAAGCTTTTACGAATAAGCTCTTTTCCTTCTTCATTTAAACCCAGTTTATCTACGATATCGATATCACCTTTCCCAGATACCAACCCGTTAGCTCTAGCGACTGCGGTCGAATCCACGAAGTCCTTGATATCTGGGTAGATAGATTTGAAAGCGCTGTACAAACGGCGACTCCTGCTGAGTTGGTACTTTTGGTGATAGTCTTCAGCCAGATAGAACTTTGAGTATTTCACTATCTCTGTTTTCACTTCTCCATCGAGTCTTTCCTGCATCTGCTTTTTAGATTTGACTGCAAATTTCTTTTGTTCCCCATCGTGATAGAAGATCATCGTCATGTATTGTGTTGTTCTTCTAGTGGTAGGATCGTGATCGTTCCAAAAGATATCGAGTAGATCACTATAGGTTACCTTCTCTGGGTCGTAATCTATCTGAACGGTCTCTGTATGGTCTCCCAAGCTCCTGTATGTTGGATTTTGTTTGGTCCCACCGGCGTAGCCCACACGAGTCTTGACTACTCCTTCCTTTGACCCAAATAAGGCATCCGGTCCCCAGAAACATCCCATGGAAAACGTAGCGGTTTTTGTATCTTTAGTTACATTTGAATCAATATCGGGAATTTCTCCGGTGACCAAATCATCACCACTCTTCTTGGAGAACCAAGCCATCATCAAGATGAAATTTAAAGTCAATCTTTTTATCGATATCAAAAAACCACTTTCACTTAATTTCATAATAATCACTCTCTGGTATTAAAACTGTTATCATTCTATTTATACATAACTTAAAAATCAAAACCTTGATAATGTAGTGAGGATATCTTTTGTTGCGGAAGATGTAGTTGAATAGAGACGATCATCTATGACTCAGAAAAAATTTCCGAAAATAGAAGTTGAAACTTTATCCGGGAAAGAGTTGGTACTACCTGATGACGCCCAGGGCAAAGTCGCATTGATAGGCGTGGCTTTTGTTAGAGAGGCTCAGGGGATGTTGGATTCATGGATGGATTATTTCGAAGAACTTTGTCAGGGCAAGGAGGTTTATGAACTTCCGATGATTGAAAGTAATCTCTGGAAAATATTCTCAGGATTTATCGACGGAGGTATGAGGTCTGGGATTCCTGAGAAAAAGCATGATTTTGTCGGTACTCATTACGGCGATGCGTCGGAATTCAAAGAGAAGTTGGAAATCTCTGATACTGATTACGGTTATGTTTTTCTGATCGATGAGGATGGGTATATCAAATTCAAAGGGAAAGGTTATGCGGATGAAGAGGGTAAAGAAGAGATGTTGAAGCATGTCAAGAAAGTTTGTGATTAATCATCAAATAAGGAGGGATTTTAGAGATGAATAGATTCGTCAAACCAAGGGTCGTTGTCAGTAGATGTATAGGATTTGAACGTTGTAGGTACAATGGTCAGATCATCTCATCGGATGAAGTAAAAGAGATGAGGGACCATGTAGACTTTTTAACCGTGTGTCCAGAGTCGGATATCGGTTTGGGAGTTCCAAGAGATCCGGTACGATTGGTATTTAACGGTGAAAAGAGGAGATTAGTACAGCCCAATACCGGTAAGGATTTTACCAAGAATATGGTAGATTACTCTGAAGATTTTTTGACACAAAATCCAGATGTGGATGGTTTCATACTCAAAAGTAAATCGCCGTCCTGCGGGTTGAAAGAAACCAGGATATACACTGGTATCGATGATCACTCCACAAGGGGGAAAGGTCCGGGTTTTTTTGGAAACGAAGTTTTAACTCGACGTCCGAGAAAAGCTATAGAAACCGAGGGAAGGTTAAGGAATTATCAAATACGAGAGCACTTCCTCACTAAAATTTACGCTTTTGCAGATTTTAGAGACCGAAAAGGATCTCAAGATTTAAAAAAATTGAAAGAATTCCACGACCACAACAGATTGCTATTCAAGTCATACGATGAAGAACTGTATCAAAAGATGGATGATGTATTGGAACAGAATGAGGATGTTTCAGAATTATACGATCGTTATGAAGACCTTCTTTACGAACTGTTTAACCAAGCTCCACAGTGCGAATCCAAGATACAGATAATGGATGGGTTGTTCCAAGACTTTAAAGATATGATAGATAAGGATGAGATAGCTTTTTTCAAAGAATCTTTAGAAGATTATAAGAAAGGTAACACATCGTTAGATGTACCATTATCGATCCTATATACATGGCTTTTGAGATTCAAAGATGCAAACTTGAAAGATCAAAGCTTTTTCTTTCCTTATCCAAAAGACCTGGTCCGCTTAGAGGACGTTAGAACATGTATCTCTAGAGATTATTGGAATTTTTGATCCTATGAGCTAGTTTATTAGGTTTTAACGTAGGGCAACAACAATAAACATATAACCGAGTTCTTATTTTCACTTTGGAAATGGTGAAAGACGTGAGCGGATATAAAGGTGAAATCGTAGAGTACGAACCATCCATGGCCAAGGACTTAGCTGTGATGTTCAACAAGTTCAAGGAGTCTTGGCCAGGAGGTTTTGGTGGGGGTATCCCCTTTGATGAAGAAAGAGTTAGAGATTGGTTTGACGAGAGTTCATCTATAGCTGATCTCATAGCTCTTGACGACAATAGCATACCCATGGGTTTCTGCGAACTATCACCTCACTGGAGAGATAAAGATGCAGCTTACGTCGGACTCATCGGAGTTATTCAAGAAGCCAAAGGAAAAAAGTTCGGTAAACGTCTTCTATTGAGGTCCATAGAAAGGGCCATTGAGGATGATATAGAAAGAGTTGATCTACACACCTGGTCAGGTAATCTGAAAGCCATACCCCTCTACAAAAAAATCGGGATGATTTGGGTGCCTGATACGAGCGTTTACATGCAGGACTATATCCCGTTACTACATAAGAATGAATTTACTAAAGATTGGTTCGATGTACACGAAGATTGGTACCATTATCAGATCAGGGAGTTAAAACAGGAACCCAACGATATGACGGTTGACGGAATGAAGATATATCGATACAGATTCGAAGATGAGGGCGACTGGATGGAAGTAGATATAGATAGGTACGGATGGGGTATAACGGGTATCAGTAGGAAATTGAGCGATGAGAAATTTACGGTAAAAGCAAAGGTTGATTCCCACGGCATCTATATGGGTATTGAGAACAGTTACTCTATTGAAATCGAGAATAATACCGATGAGGACAAAGAGATAGAGTTAGATGTTAAACCATTTAAAGGGTTAAAATTCAAAGATGACTTTATTACATCTGTCACCGTTGATAAAGGAACGACTAAGACTATCTCTCGTGAGTTCATCGTGAATAACAAGGCTGAAACATACGAGTCTACCCATAATTCTTCTGAATCGATCAAAACGACTTTGAAAATGAGTGATAAAGAGTTTACACTGGACACAGGAGGTAAGATCAAACCAGCTGTCGAGATCGACGGTACGAGAGATATGTACTATTTATTTTCTGGAAAAGAAAAAGAAATCTACTTTGATCTCAAAAATAATACTGAACAAGTGCTCAACGGTGAGATCAGTTTCAAGATAGATGGGAAAGAGGGGAAGAAAAAATTTGAGTTAGAAGGGAAAGAGAACGGTGGTATCAGTTTACCTTTAAAATTGGATTTCGAAGATGAGAACGTTAAGTATATCGAATTGACACCATTTATTGAAAAAGGGGATGGTTTATTCCCCATGGAAACCTATAAGCATCCGCTTGTTAACGATGTTGAAGGAACACTGACCTTTGCCGAGAAGGAGGACGAAGTCTATCTGGTCAACAATGAAGTAAAGGTAAAGGTGGAGTTGGAAGGCGGAAACGTTACAGTTTACGAATTAGGTAGAGATTCTAAAATACCATTCGAACTGAAACAATGGATAGGTCCTCCTTTTGGCCGAACTCAGGACTCGACTTTGAAGTATGATCACGAACTTGTTGATGATGATAAAGGACTACATCTTTTACTTCAAGTAGAAAGCCTGTACAAGCCAGGTTTAGTTATGAAAAAGCATGTAAGGATTCAAAAGAACTCATCCGAAGTAGAATACTGGACCGAGCTTGAGAACGTAGGTGATAAGTCCATAAAAGGGGCGGCTCAGACCATGACTAGGAGATGGGGTTTTGATGTTGAACCTTATCAAAGTAAGGCAAACGTATTCACACCACTGGGTGATGAGATCATCGAAAGCGATCCAGGTACAGATATGTTATCTGCTACTATGGTGCCCACGGAACCGGAGAAATGGGTAGAAAGTTGGACCGCCTACGAAGATTTGAGTGATGGATCTGTATCTGGTTTGATGTGGAGTAATGAAAATATAAAAAGGATAAATATTGTTTCTGGGCTGCTAAGTGAATTGAAAAGCATTACAAAGGAACTCGAACCCGGAGAAAGTTTCGAGACGGCCCATCTCTGGATTTCCGTTAAAAAACATTCATTGAATTCTTTCAGGGATACTTGGAACAGGTTAGTTGGGAGAAAGGAATTCACTCAATATGAACGTACATACGGAAAAAAACAAAGAAGACACATCGAGGTCAGTCTAGATGATAATATATTACAAACTGGGGATGTGTCTAAAAGAAAAGTGATAGTTGACAAGGTCGTTGATTATCAGATGCCAGGTGAGTACTCTCTAAAAGTCCCGGATTACATTAAATGCTCTTTCAGCAATGGTGAAGATAGGATACAGATATCTGAAAAAGATGATGAACAACTTATGGAATTAGAAGTTGATATCGAAGTATTCGAAGAACCGACGAGTAGTGTTGATAATATACTGGTTCATTTTAGTGGTGAAAAAGAACTAGATTTTGAGCTACCAGTGATTATAGTCGGTGACGATGAAGTAACGGTTGAAGAGCAAACCAAGGAAGGTAAGAAAGTCCTGCACGTTGATAACGGGGAGATCCAGTTCGACGTTCTAGACGGTTTTGGAGGTAACCTGATAAGACTTACCGATTCTGAAGGGAACACTTACTTCGATGACAGGTTCCCAGAACCGGGACCAAAGATTTACTTCGAAAATCATATTGGTGGGATAGAGCCTAGATTGATACTTCCAGATGATCTGGAAGAATTTTACGAGATAGAAGATGTTTCATCCAAAAAATTCAGTGACGGTCTTTGGAAAGGTGTAAAAGTTGATCTGACGATTGAGCAGCTCGATGAATTGAGAGGACAAAGGTTCTCTATAAGATACTTGACTTTACCCGGAACCAAACTCATAAAAGTGATATTAGTTCACGATAATCCAAAGGCCAAAGAAGTGAATTATTTAGGTGAATTCTTTATCGATGTTTTACTCAACAGAACTTTAAAAGATACAATAGTCGAGTGTCCCGGTAAATATCGCGATTGGAAACGAAAGTATCGGGCTCAAAATTTCATGGTCCCTGCAAATATAGAAAGACCATGGTTTTACTTTACCGATGGAGATATCTCAATAGGTGGGTTTGGAGTTGAGGGTTCTCCCGTTTACTCTACGGTTCTGTGCAACGATGAGATCAACATGGGGTTCCTGGCAGCTAATATGCAGAGTCGGGCTTTTGGTAAAGAGAAGTTAGAGATGGGTTTATTATTGGATACGACTAAGGATGAGATAGAAACTGCAAGAAAGGCGTTGGATCAGTGATGAAATTTTCGAGACAAATTTATTTATCTTTAAAAAATAATTTGGCATGATTTAATGTAAACATCGATCATTGGATCATCGTTTAAGGTGTGTAGATTGACGAGACTACAAACTATTTATTAGGGATGTTGGCTTATATAGAGGTAGTGATAACGGAGGTATGGTTTGTCCGAGGATAGTTTAGCAGTCGTGGACCTAGACAGATGTAAGCCGCATCGATGTAATTATGAATGCGCTAATTATTGCCCTCCTAATCGTGCCGGTAAGCACTGTATAACGCTTCGACGGGATGCTGACGAACCCGAAAAGTTGGCCGGTAAGCCGGAACAGGTCCGGATCTCAGAAGAGATATGTTTAGGTGAGAAATGCGGCATATGTGTCCACAAATGCCCCTTCGATGTTATAAAGATTATAAATCTACCTTCGGAACTGGATGAGAACCCTATCCATCGATATGGTGAGAACTTTTTCAAATTATACGGACTTCCGGCACCTAAGCCGGGAAAAGTTACGGGTATTCTAGGTCCCAACGGTATCGGTAAGACTACTGCAGTCCGGATATTATCTGGTGGTATCACTCCTAATCTGGGAGATCATGAAAGCGAAGCGGATTTTAGTGAAGTTAAAGAGAACTTTCGTGGCACCGTTTTGCAGGATTACCTGGAAAATTTGGAGGAAGGGGAAGTCAGTGTCGCAGAGAAACCACAATCTATCGATAAGATCCCAAATAAGTTCCACGGTAGAGTGGGTGACCTATTATCGGGTGTGGATGAACGTGGAGTGATGGATGAATTACTCACCAGGTTGTCGATCGAAGATCTTAAGGATCAACCTATAGACACTCTATCCGGTGGTGAACTTCAGCGCGTAGTGATCGTGGCCGCATTATCCCGTGAAGCAGATTTCTATTTTCTGGATGAAGTCACTCCATATCTCGATATAAGTCAACGTGTAGCCGCCGCTAGACTTATTAAAGAATTTTCTGAAGAAGGAAAATCTGTTATCGTTGTTGAACACGACCTAGCCATTTTGGATATGATATCCGATGACATTCACATCGTTTACGGTGAGCCCGGAGTTTATGGTGTTTTTACCGGTCCGAAATCCACTAAAAGAGGTATAAACGAGTATATGGAAGGTTATCTTGAAAACGAAAATATAAGGATCAGGCCGGAATCGATAAGCTTCTCGGAACGTTCTCCTCAAGAATTCATTTCGGATAAGATCGTTGTATCTTACCCTGAGATGAGCAAAAATTACAGCGAGGGGGGTTTTTCACTTGATGTATGTGAAGGTGACATCTATAGGAACGAGGTCTTGGGTATAGTAGGTCCAAACGGTATCGGCAAGACCACTTTTGCGAGATTATTCACAGGACATCTGGAACCTGATGATGGTGATGTTGATCTTGATCTCAAAGTAGCGTATAAACCTCAATATATTGATTTAGATGGGGCTTTGACCGTGATGGATTTTCTTCGGAGTACTGCTGAAGATATTGGAACTTCCTATTGGGAGAGTGAAATAGCGGAACCCCTTAAGTTGGATCAGATCAAGGAACAGGACCTGAATGAACTCTCAGGAGGGGAACAGCAGCGAGTCGCGATAGCTGCCTGTCTTTCTAAGGAAGCGGATATATATCTCTTCGATGAACCCTCTGCTCACTTAGATGTAGAGCAGCGAGTTCTAGCTATCCGGGCTATACGTCGTCATTCTGAAAACAAAAAGATTCCTGCTCTAGTCATCGATCATGACATATATCTGATAGATATGATAGCAGATCGTTTACAGGTTTTCGAAGGCGTTCCCGGGGAGTATGGAAATGCGGACCGACCACTCAGTATGCGTGAAGGGATGAATAAATTCTTAAAAAATCTCGATATCACTTTTAGGCGGGATCCGGATACTGGAAGACCTCGGATAAACAAACCTGGTTCAAGAAAAGATAGAGAGCAGAAAAAAATCGGAGAGTACTATTATGTGCCCTGATAGAAAAAGTTGTAAGATGGTTCAAATCATGGATAGGTCATCTAGTGTATCCACGGATGAGATAATAAACTTGATTAAGGATCCATTCGATTTCTTAGAACTTTATAACGTTGCTGCGGAAGAACTTGGCTATCGTAAATTTTCTAATGACCAGTTAGAAAATACATTGAAAACTCTCTTTAAAGTAAATAAAAAAGAAAAAAAGAGTTAGAGCCATTTTTTCCTTCTGAAATAAATGACCATCACCACTGCGATAATCAGCATCCCAAATAGTGTGATGGGATACCCTAAGTACCAGTCCAATTCGGGCATATTTAGAGGCGAAGCGTCGGGATCGAAGTTCATCCCATATATACCTGCAACGAAAGTGAGGGGAATAAATATCGTTGCGATTATCGTTAAAACTTTCATCACTTCGTTCATCCTATTACTGATACTAGATAGGTAAAGATCGAGCAGTCCTGAAAGTATATCTCTGTTCGTTTCTATAGTATCTACAACCTGTATAGTGTGATCGTATATGTCCCTTAGATAGATCCTTGTGTCGTCTCTTATGAGGTGGGAATCTTCTCTTAAAAAACCGTTGATAACTTCTCTCAAAGGCCATACTGATTTCCTCAACGTGATCATATCCCTCTTGGTGTTGTGGATCTTGTACAATGTTTCTTGTTCGGGGTTATCGATGAGTTCACTCTCGATGTTCTCGATCCTCTCACCAAATTCTTCTAGTACTACAAAATAGTTGTCAACTACTGCATCGATGAGCGTGTAAGCAAGAAAATCCGCTTTATTACTTCTGATCCTGCTTCCTTCCTTTTTGATCCTATTTCTTATTGGATCGAAAACATCACCACTTTTTTCCTGGAACGTCAATACAAAATTTTCACCTATAACTACACTGACCTGTTCTTTGATGATCTGTCCGTTTTTCTTATCTCGGTAAACCATCTTCAGGACTAAAAATAAGTGATCTTCAAATTCCTCGTATTTTGGCCTCTTGTAGGTGTTCAGGATATCTTCCATCAGCAGTGGATGAAGTCCATAGAACTTACCGAGTTCTTCTATTTTTTCGATATCATGCAGGCCGTCGATGTTGATCCAGGTCGTGGTCGTTTTATCTTTGTATCTTTTACATTCCTTTACATCCTTTACCTTTTTCTCTTCAAAATGGTCCTCGTCAAAATCCATGATGGTTATCTCGGTATCCTTCATCTTCTGTTCACCAACATGGACTAAACTTCCAGAAGGCATCCCCTTCTTTTTTGACATACCTTTCAAGTTTTCACCCTATTTTGAAAATATGGAACGATAAGTTATGATAAATAGTTTTTGAATAATGAAAAAAGTAAATCATAAAAAAAGAAAGGAGTTTAGATATAGTTTTATAGGACTTTACTTTTTCCTGGAAGCTTCATCTATCTTCATCTGTAGTTGATTGATCTTTGTTTCGTAATCATATATTTTATCTTGGATCTTGTTAGCTTTTTTTTCGTTTCCCACACTTTCCGCTTCATTCCTTTTATTTTTTAGATCGGTTATTTTCTCGTGGAATTTTGTCATCTTCTTTTGATATTTTTCTGTAATCTGTTTGTGAGACTCCGTAGTATTGTCCTTTTTTATTGGAACCATTTAATCACCTAATGATAAGTATAGTAATGGAGCTATAAGTATTTATGGTAATTTATTATTAAATTAATCAAGCATTAATTATTTATCTTTTCGACGAGTTGAAAATTCATGAGAGTGGTGATACTAGGTGGAGGGTTCTGTGGTTCCATGGTTGCCAAGAGATTAGACAATAGTGGTGAACTCGATGTGATCTTGATAGATAAGGAACCCTATTTTGAATACTATCCATCCTTACCCAAATTGACCACCGATCCGGAGTATCATGAGAAAATTATCAAGCGATATTCCACGTTTTTAGAGGATGTTGAGATACTTACGGAAAAAGTTGTAAAAGTAACTCCAGATAACATTTCAACTACCGAAAGAAAAATCGATTTCGATATTTTAGTGATTTCTTTGGGCGCTGATTATCCGATATATTTAGATAACAAAAAGAACGTTTTCACAGTCAGTTCTGGAGAGAAAGTCAAGGAACTTTCCAAACGGATGGAGAAGGCGAGCGATGTTCTGATCGTCGGAGGAGGGTTGATAGGTACGGAAGTTGCGGCTGAAATAGCATCTAAGACTGAAAAGAACGTCACTTTAGTTCATTCCCACGAAAGACTCATCGAGAGGAATCCAAAGATGGCATCTTTTTTTGCTGAAAGGTACCTTAGAAGTAAAGGTGTTCGATTGATATTCGATGAAAAAGTCGTTGACCGGGAGGATGATGAATACGTAACTAGTGAAGGTAGAAGGATCAGATCAGATGTATGTATATGGAGTACTGGATTGAGCTTCGATAGAAGTTTATTTCGTGGTTTTGGAGATCCTTGTTTTACTGAAAGAAACACGCTCAAAGTTAACAACCACCTCCAGTTAAAAGACCATCCAAATATCTTCGTCGGTGGAGATATGACTGATATCGATGAGGAGAAGACCGGTCATAACGCAGATTCACATTCTAGGGTCATAGCGGATAATGTGATCAGATTTAGCAAAAGTCTTAGTTTAAAAACGCACAGTAATGTAAGGATCCCACTCTTCATCAGTTTGGGAGATTTGAATGGATTGATATCTTTTGATCCTTTAGCTATACCCGGACCCGTTCCAGTATTATTAAAACATCTGTTAGAAAAAGCTGCTCTGTTAAGATTGTAACCTCACATGATGATCAGATCTACAGCGTATCCCAGCATCAAGAGTATAGAAAAGGATGCGTACAAC
>JAFDTG010000041.1 GCA_019594235.1 Candidatus Saliniplasma halalkaliphilum
ATCATTAGCTATTAGCATCAAACCGTAATCATCGCTAGGGACAACATGACTCAAGATGTCATCAAGGATGAGATCGAAGAAAAACTTATAGCTCAACCGGTGAAAACTACAGGGAACGTAACCAGCGATGATTACGGTTTGATGCTAATAGCTAATGATCTTAGTACAAAGACCATCGACGTTGAAGAGGAAGCTAGAAAATTACTTGACGAGGTGAGAGTGTGAAACACCTCACACTCCTTTCTTTTATATATAAAATGGAGGTAATCAAATGAGTATGATAAATAGAGAAGTCGCTTGGAGAATTTTTGCAGAAGAGTTCAACAGATCTACTCTTGAGAGCGGAGGGACGGAAGAGAGATCTCCCAGTTATGTAGTAACACCCTTAGGTGCTAAAGTTAATAGAGTGTATGTAGTAGGTGTACTTACTGAAACCGAAAATATTGGCACACCCGCTGAACCTTTGTGGAGGGCAAGAGTTACCGATCCAACTGGAACCTATTTTGTATCTGCTGGGCAGTATCAACCAGGAGTGGCTACAGCCTTGGCTAACATGGAACCTCCCACCTTCGTGGCGGTTGTCGGTAAAGCCAACACATATAGACCAGATGAAGAAACTATACTTGTAAATCTCAGAGGAGAGCTCATAAAAGAGGTCACTGAGGAACAGAGAGACTACTGGATTTTAGAATCAGCTAAAAGCTTGAAACACAGACTTGAAGCCGTTTCGGAAGCAGCTAACATGGAAGAGGTTTCTGTTGAAGAGTTAGTAGATTTAGGTTACGATGCAAGTTTGGCAGATGGTATAAAGAAAGCTATGGAACATTATGGATCTCCTTCCTTTGAAAAATATTGGAGAATGATAGAAGATTCTTTGAGATACATTCTTCCTGAATACGAGAGGAAAACCGAAGAACCTCAGGAAGAAAAAGGAGATGATGAAGAGATAGAGGAAGAGATTCTAAAAGTTATCGAGGATCTAGAAGACATGGCAGAACATGACAACGGCGTAGAATACGAAAAAGTCATGACTAAAGTCATGGATAGTGAAAACATCGGTCAGGACAAATTCGAAGAAGCGGTCAACAGTCTAAGAAGTGGCGGTAAAGTTTACGAACCAGTTCTCGGAAACTTAAAAATAATAGCATAAGTCAATCTCTGCTGCCTTCTTCCTGACGTTTGATAGCTTCTTTCAAATCTATTTCCCCTTCTACTACTTTCTTAGCAAGGTCTTTGGAGATAGTTATCTTTCCCTCACTTTCAAGTCTGCTTCGTCTCTGTATCTCCCTTTTTTCTCCTTCCGTTGCCTCTACTTCGAAATGCCCTTCAACTGGTTTTCCTGTTGTGATAGATATTTCTTTAGCTGATGTAAGATCCGGTAGGAAACCACCATGAGTAGTATCTTCTTCATTAACGATCTCGATTCTAGCACAAATACCTGCTAGAGAATTTATGGTCCTGTTCCTATTGGTTTTATCACCGTGTCCTATCCTTACGATCATCTCGTGGAACTCATAAGCATCTACGTACTTGTCGATAATATCTCTAACATCCTCTGGAGATTCTGCATAAACAGTTTCTAAGATTTTGCCATCGCCTACAAGAGCCACACCAGGTTTCTCGCCTGGATCGATGCCAACTATCATCTTTTGGAAAGAGTCCCTCCCCGATAATCCCGATAACGCCTGTCTTATACCTTTTCTTATATCTTCAGATACGGGTATGACTTTTGGGAACTCTATACCGTCTGCTTCTTTTTCAGTAGTTAGAATAACTCCGATGTTTTCGGGTATTGGATCTGTCGGAGATATGCTTACAAAGGGGATGTCCCTCTGTTTCAACTCTTTAACTACATCGTAATAGAACTCGAAATTGTCCGTAGCAACCGCTATTATCTTCACGGATAAACATAAACGGTGAACCAATATAGGTTTTTTTGAAAAAAATAAAAGAAAAAAGGAGTTTTTAGACCGATGGAGCATCCTTTATGAAACCTTGTTTCATCATGCTCTGGGTTTTTTCTCTACTGGACTTTATTATCTCTTCGGCCTTCTCTCTGAGTTCTTCCTCGGATAGTTCAACCCTAGCTATCCCCTGTTCAATAGCTTTCAACCCGACTCTTACAGCTTGTCTAATGTAGACTTCTGTGTTATCCATGGTGGGTACAAGATATTCCTCGTTTAATCCATTCTCCTCGGCAACCTCAGCAATCGCGTAAGCTGCCTCGATGTGCATCTCGTCTGTGATAGTCTCCGCTCTAACATCTAAAGTACCTCTGAATATTCCTGGGAATCCTATAGAATTATTTACTTGATTTGGGAAATCCGATCTTCCAGTTCCTACAATCCTTACACCTGCATCTTTTGCTTCCCAAGGCCATATCTCAGGTATCGGATTAGCTTCCGCAAAAAGGATAGCTTCCTTATTCATCTCTTTTAACCATTCTTTCTTAATAGTATCCGGACCCGGTTTAGAGGCTGCTACCACCACGTCTTTACCAGCTATGAGTTCAGGTAATCCGCCTTCCTGTTGTTCTTTATTGGTCTTCTGGGCGAATTTGTACTTTTCAGGTGTCCTATCTTTATCCAAATCTTCACGGCCTGCATGTAATAATCCAGTTGAATCGGCAAGGTAAAGATTCTCTTCCTTGACTCCCGCTTTCAACAGTGTTCTGGCTAAACATAAGTTTGCAGCACCTGCTCCGACCAAACCTATCTTTGCATTCTCCAGCTCTTTACCAACTACTTTTAAACCATTTATGATTCCAGCTAGTGTTATAGCTGCAGTTCCCTGCTGGTCATCGTGCCAAACAGGAATATCAAGTTCTTCTCTTAGGGTATCTAAAACTTCAAAACATTTTGGTTTTGAGATATCCTCTAGATTTATTCCTCCAAATGATGGTGCTATCCATTTAACTGCCTGGATTATCTCTTCAGGTTCATGGGCATTCAAACATATTGGGAAGGCATCTACACCGCCTAGGTATTTGAATAATAGACCTTTACCTTCCATAACTGGCATACCGGCTTCAGGTCCAATATCTCCTAGTCCCAATACACGACTACCGTCACTGACAACTGCTACATTGTTCCATTTGTTTGTATGTTCGTATACCATTTCTGGATTTTTGTGTATATCTTCACATGGCTTTGCAACACCTGGTGTGTACCATACACTGAAATCATCAAAGCTTTTTACCTGTACTTTGGGGGATACTTCGATCTTTCCCTTGTAAAATGGGTGCCATTTCATGGCCTTCTTGGCTGGTTCTTTCGCTTTTTTTAAAAGTTCTTCCTTGGTGACCTTTTTTTCTGTCATATTATAACTCCCTAATCACCAATGGATAATAAAAATGCTATAAAAAGATATGGGAAAAAGAGGAAGTAAAAAGTTTTAGAAAACGAATAGAGACAACTGTCCAATACCCAAATAGATAGCGATCAACAGCGATGAGGCTATTATTAAACCCATCCTTACGCTCTCATCCAAGTCATCAGCCACAGCTCCATGTACCATCATTCCCATGCCCGCCATTAGAACTCCAACTGTTGTGAAAAGGATGTATAAACCTCGAACAATTTGTTGATGCTCTGATAATCCTATATCCATTGCAAATAATGAAAGTAGAACATAGCCGACCATCATAAAAATTAAACCTGTCGCACCTAGCCACAAGAACCCCCTTCCCGAAGACTTTTCAACCACATTATTTCTCTGAGATGGCGTATGTACTCTCCTGTTAATCTGCTTCCCACCATTTGTGCGTGATACTCCTGCAACCATACCTGTTTGGGATTCTGGCTTCTCCTTTGATTCCTGGGTAGGACTTTCCTGCTGTTCTTTTTGTGGGTAATCCTCTTCTTCCTCGATTTGTTGAGCAATCTCTTCTTTTGAAGCCCATCTGAAGGTTCTACCACAGTTCATACATCTACCACTGCCATCATCGTAGAACTCTAAGTTTTCAGAATTACATCGTGAACAGATACCCTCGGAGGGTTTATTTACCATGTGTTTCACCGAACACGATATTAATAAAACACTAATTAAAATTTTCGAAGTTTACCACAAAACATCTACTTCATCAGTACGGTAACCTTGTTTGATACCAGAATCTTTGACTTTTATGGACATACCTGCCTGATACATGACCCATCCAGTCCAGGCAATCATAGTACCGTTATCTATACAAAGCTCTCCATCGGGTACATAAAAAGAGGATCCTCTCTCTTCAGCCATGATCTCTCCCATCTCTTGTAATCTCTTGTTTCTTGTAACTCCACCACCCAAAAGGACTTCGTCTTTTCTGGTATGGGCTAAAGCTCTTTCAGTAACCTCGACCAGCATGGCAAAAGTGGTTTCCTGTATCGAATAACAGAGATCGTTAAGTTCAGCATCAGAATTTAAAGCTGCGGTCATTATACCTGAGAATGCAAGGTCCATACCTTTGACACTGTATGGAAGATCCACCAAAATTTTACCTTTTTTTGCCTTTTGTTCGATCACAGGTCCGGCAGGAAACGACATACCGTTTTCTCTTCCAAATTTATCTAACATATTACCCAGACCTATATCGAGTGTTTCACCGAATACACGGTATCTACCTCTAGAAAAAGCGATAACCTGGGTATTTCCACCTGAGGCATATAAAAGTACAGGATCGACTGCTTCAGTCCTGACTTTCCCTATTTCTAAATGAGCTATACAATGATTTACACCTACAAGAGGAACATTCAGCCTAAGTGAAAGGCTTCTAGCTGCTGTAGCTGCGGTCCTCAAACACGGACCCAGTCCTGGACCCTGAGAAAAAGCTACTACATCGATATCCTCTTTAGTGATGTTTGCTTCTTTGAGTGCAGTCGATATAAGAGAACTTACCGTATCTGCATGATGATTTGCAGCTTCTCTCGGATGAATACCTTCTTTGGGAACGTAGGATGAAGAAACATTGGCTAAGATATCTCCTTCATCATTTACTATACCGATTCCAACGGTGTGAGCAGTCCCCTCGATACCTAATGTGATCATATATAGAAAAAAAAGAAAAGTGTTAAAAGTGTTTATTTTCCAATTCTGAATACTTTCGTCCCGCAGTCAGGGCATTCGCCCTTGGTAGCTGGACGGCCATTCTTTAATTCAGTTTTCTTTGGATTGTTGATCTCAACCTTTTCCCTACATTTTACACAATATGCTTCTGTCATGATTATCACTTAGGCACCAAATATGACTAGGTGTATTAAAGAATTTCCTAAGAGAACTAAGAAGAAAAGGGTCAGGTCACCGTAGTAAGCCCCTTTCTGTTTTAAGACGACATTCAACTATGCGTCCTACCCGCCGGTCCCGGAATAGTCATCCCGGCTTGTTTGGACTTGCTCCAGAGGGGTTGTGGCCGTTTCATCGTTCCCGCTGAGTCAACGCTCTGTGGGTTAACTCACCTGCTTTTCAGCAGATTCCGCACACATCACTGCTCATCAGCGGACGTGTCGTTTCTGCGCCCTTACGAGGATTTCTCCTCGATTTGACCTGGACTCTCGCCCCATCATCTTGCGATGATCATCCTTTCCTAGGGAGAGGGGACTTTCCTCAGTGTCTAGCACCGTCAGTCGTCCACGGTCTCCTGACCCAGATATTAGTTCGATAGGATAATATAAAAGTGTTGCGCTTCTCCAAATACAGAACGATACAGGTAAAAATTTATATTATCTGTGGGAATTACATTAACGATGCACGAGGATATTCAAGACATCAGACTTACAGATCAGAATGTCCAAGACGTCATCTGTTGTCCTGGTGGTAAAGAGCTCGAAGGCAAATCTCTTACAGGTGATATTCAAAAAACTATATCCTGGCGGCTGGATATGATAGAAGAAGGGATGACCGGGTTTGTTTCTTACAAGGTCGATGAACCTTTTGGATTTATAGAATATATTCCGGCTGAGAGTGCCCCTTTTCCAGTGCATGCTCCAGATGATGTTTTTTTGATGTGTTATCACTGGGTAGGAGATGGCGAACATCTAGAGGAGGAAAGACGGCTGATCAGCCTCGTCATCGAAGATGTTATGGATAGATATTCTGGTATGTCTGCATTTGCCTGGGACCATTCAACACATTTCTCCCGCTCCATTTTAAAAACCTTCGGATTCGAGGTAGTTGAAGAATTAAAAAATGGTTCGCTGATGTGGCTGCCTTTTGAAGACGACTCGAGGGGACCTGAATTGTTGAGTCAAACTTACGAACCGAAAGACTTGTCCTCGGAGGGTAAGCTTATCATCGAACAGGGATACAGTAACAGATGTCCTTACAGCATCCATCATCAAAATAGAGTGAGCGAACTAGTTAACGATATCGACGATGAGCGTATAATTTATGATCCACATGTTATCGATTACCGTGAAGATGCTTTGAAATACACCATCGAACCTTTGAACTGGGAATGGTTGTACCTGAACGGAAAAGAGGTAAAACATTTTTTTATGTCCACTGAAGAACTGAGAGAAGAAATTATGGCACTACTTGAAAAATTAGACTAGGTTCAATGTGATATGGGCTCATTTTCACTAATTATACACCATCTACCCCTGTATGTATCATATTCGAAACTACCTTTGACCACGATAACATTACCTCTGCTTATGGAATAAGTTTCTGTGAAATCCCAACCCTTGATTCTGACCATCAGTACACAATCATCTCCATTTAGCGGTTTTAACTCAATTACTGTATCTTCGCCTGCTGACCTTATACTGAGAACTTCACCTCTGATTTTATGTTCCATACCCTCGTGCCACTCTGGGTTATCTAAAAGTTCGGATGGAACAGTGAAGCTGGAGTAGGCGTTGTCAATTATATGAAAATCGCCTGCTCTAGAAACTATCATGTTTATTTCACCCTCGTATATATCAATCCTACCTCTCACAAAAACCTCAGCACCAGCTCTAACTTCGTCTTTTTCATCGATATATGATAAAACCCTATTATCCACAAAAGCTGTGATCGTAGAGTTTTCTCCATCTTCTTTTAATCCTATTATATATCGGTCTTCAAGTGTTACTATATTTGAAATGAATCCACTGGTTTCGATCTGTGACCCAAGCATATTTTCATCGATATCGTTTATCTCAACCCTTTCGGCATCTTGGTTAGCAGAGTAAAGATACAAAGAAGCCGTACCTATAAGTGAAATTATAACAGCAATGGCCAATAATTTTTTCTCGTCTATCACCTAATCAGCCCTCTATCATGGTTTCCAACTTACTTTCAAGAACTTTAGCGGGTATATCCGATACTGTTATCTTTGTGGTCCGTCCAGAACCGATGGAAACAGTTTTTGAATCCAAAAGCCCCTCTTTAGTTAAGGATTTTATATACTTCCAGAACTGGGTGTGACCTAAAGGTGAAATACCGTATTCTTCGGCTGTTATTTTATACTGTTCCTCGAGATCACCAGTGGTGGTATAAGCTTTGTTTTTTAATCGTCTGGTAGCAGCTAGAAGTATGACTCTTTCCTGATTATTCAAGGATCTTATCCTGTTTTCCGTAAAATGTGGATCCACTTCAGCTTTAGCACGTCTGATTCCTTCTGCATCGACTTTATCCTCTCCTTTTTCTTCGGAGAGTAAAGCCGATTTCTCCATGAGTTCGATACCCAACCTAGCGTCCCCTCTTTTTGAAGCTATATCGGATAAGAGTTTCAGTTCCTCGTCACCGATGGAATCGGGATAAAGTGCTAGTCGGTTGCGCTGATCAAGGATGTCATATAGTTCATCAGAATCATACTTTGGGAAGTTGACCCTGTTTCCTCTTTTAAAAGAACTCAAAGCGCCTTCTTCCAAGAACTCCAGGGCATTTTTCTGTGAAATCAGCATCAGGGAAACGCTGCCCTTAGGGGTTAAACTTTCATCATCGAATCTTGAAAATAGATATATCAATTCAGAGCCTTCCTTTTTGATAAGTACATCAACTTCATCAAGGATCACTATGAGATGGACTCCCTTCTTTTTGATATGTTTATTGAGTATCTCCATCATCTCTCCCACTGAGAAACCCCTATCTGGGAATCCTTTATCGAAATTAGAAATTATCTTCCACATTACCTGGCCGTTGTTACTGCTTCTTCTACAGTTGACGAATACGTACTCAAGTTTTTTACCCTCATCGTGGGCATAATTCTTAAAATCCATACAGAACCGCTTGGCCGTGGCGGTTTTACCAGTACCTACACTACCATGCAGGAAGGCATTCTGTGATATATCTGAATCTACAACTCCTTTAAAAAGAGTGAAAAGTCTCTGTATCTGTTTATCTCTATTTGGAAGTTCCTTTGGAACGTAATCGAATGAAAGTTTCTTATGGTCCTTGATAATTTTACTGCTTGTTCTTTTGAAAGCCATCTTTATCGCTATCTCTTTTTGTACTTACAATTCAGCCCCACAGCTTCTACACACGTCTGCATCGGCATCGTTAACTTCCTCACAGATAGGACATATATATTCTTCATCATCACTTTCTTC
Organism: Candidatus Saliniplasma halalkaliphilum; assembly: GCA_019594235.1. GTDB lineage: Archaea > Thermoplasmatota > Thermoplasmata > Halarchaeoplasmatales > Halarchaeoplasmataceae > Saliniplasma > Saliniplasma halalkaliphilum. The sequence goes on from JAFDTG010000041.1 coordinate 8,508, forward strand.
TATCTCCTCGTTTTCGTCTATTTCTTCTTCCTCAGAAACTGGAAATTCAACACTGTACAAAGTATCCGAATTAAGTCCCTCATCCTTTATGTCATTACTAGACTTGGGGAGTACTGAATCAGTGATAGTAACTCTTTTCTCCGCTTCCAATTTACCAGCGTATTCTACACTGCCCTCAACTTTGACGCCTTCCTGCAGTCTAACATTTCCTAAGGCGGATATATCGTACACGTGAGAGTTACTCGCAATGCTAACATCTCCATCGCTTTCAATATCGCCTGCAGAAACACCCTCTGAGATGTCTATATCTTTACCTGAAACCATGCCGCCAATTTTAGAAGATTTGCCTATACTGATATTTCCGTTTTCTGAACTTATATCGCCCTCGACTGTTGTATTGTCACCTATCTCTATGTCCCCGTCAGCTTCGATAGAACCGTGGACTCTAACGGAATTTTCAATTATCAACCTATTTTTTGATTTGATATCTCCATTTACTACGCTTTCAGAATGAAATACTATTTCTTCCTCGGAAATGACAGCAGGTTCCCCTATTATTCCCCTAGATTGTTCTAATTCATCCATCAATTTTTTATTTTCTTCATCGAGTTCTTTCATTTCTTTTCTGAGCATTTCGTTTTCTTCTTCCATCTCGGCTAACAATGTTTTTTCCTCGTCAGTTAGATGGTCGAGTTCGTTCGTTTCATCGAGCTTGTAAAGCAGTTCTTTTATCCTATTCTCCTTTTCTTCTATGGTTTCCCGTTTTTCATGGAGTATCTTCCTTTTTTCTTTTTCTAAAGATTTGACCTCTTTTCTGAGTCGTTGGAGTTCCTTTTTCAGCTTCACGACTCTTCTCTTATACTCCTCCATGCGTTTCCGTACCTGCTTCTTACTGACCATCTTAACTCCTCAACCCCTAAAAATGACTTTAATTTATTTATCGTTTACTGTTTTATTCAACTTCCCATCCCATGTCCTGCATATTTTTGATTACACCCTCTACCCTTTCTACTTCTATAAGGGCTAGAGTGACACCTTTTTTGGATATCCTTACGAGATTCTTGGCTATGACACTCTCCCGGTGTTCTTCAAGGTCTTGATATCCTTTTAATTTATTGATACTTTTATCCCACGCTTTGGCAAAATCCCTTGGATCATCAAAGTCGAACTTTTTTGTTTTTAACCTTTTCTCCCTTACAGACTGCAGTATCCATTGTGTTCCAGATACATGTTCACAATATGCCATGGTATAGTGTTCCTCATCCATATCCACCGCCATTATCTTGATACCTTGTTCCATGCAGTACTTTACAAATGCTATATAAGATGGCGGGGGAAGACTTACCTCTCCAAATTTACTCAGATTCTCTGCATATATTCTCTCTGGTGCGTTAGGTTCGATAGAAAAATCCTTACCATCCTCAATCATATTTTTGAGACCTTCCAATTCGTTTTTTGATATCGCTATACACCCTACATCAAAATCGAATCCTTTTATTTGGTCAATGACCGTATCAACTTCAGAGTTCAATCCTTTTACAACGTCTATCAGATGGATTTGGGTTCTATCTTTATCTAATGTATGCAAATCAGTTATCCCCCTTCCTCTCTTTTAGAAGGTTTATAATATCCTCTTTGGAATCTATAGAACTGAGTTCGTTTATATCAATTATAGGTATACCCTCCAGATTTACTCTTGTAACCCTTTTTCTAAGAAATATCACTGAATCTCTTTCCGTGATATGTGATATATCTGAAACGATCTTAGCTTTCTTTTGTACCTGGGGACTTTCTTCGGATCCGACTCCCGTAAGCAATACGTCTTTTTCGTCTTCTGTAATCGCTTCAAAAGGACACTTCCATGTGGGAACTATACGGTACCCTATAGATGTAAGATATTCAAAGATATCTTTATCGAATCCTCTCATACCCTCTGGGAAATCCATGGAATACTCGCTTTCTTCAGAATAATCAAGAGGATTTAATGGTAAGATGATATCCTCACCTAAAAATTCCTGAAGTTTCAGCGCCACTTCAAGGTCTGCACCCATACCTTTCTCATATTTTTGTATAGCTTTACGAGAAACTCCTCCTATATCAGCCAACCGATTCAAAGAAATCTTCCTTTCTTTCCGGGCTTCTTTGATGATATCTGAATTCATTTTAACGTAAAAACCACCAGGTGCTGAAAAAACATAGGGTGGAACTCCTTCGATGAACATATCATAAAGTGTTTCCAACGAAAGAAGTGGAACATCCTGTCTTGAATAAAGGACTCCTTTTTCGAGAGACCTTTTACCTCCCTTCTCTGCGATGAATATTGATGAACCGTCTAGTACATCGCTTAATATCTTTAATTCTTTAGCATTACGCATTCTAGAACTGTCCGCATTGACGGATACACCTATTATAAGGAGTTCATCATCTTTCCGGGCGATTATATCGAAACTGATATTTCTATCATAATGTCTTTCGGAAAGATAGAATCCAGCCTTAGCCAAGATATCCCTGACACTTTCTATCAACTGGAGTCGTCTCATGGGTATTTAAATTAGCTATTTGTTCTATATAAACGTGACGGTTTAAATAAGGATAGTGTTAATCGAAATCGATAAAAACTACTTTTTATTTGTCAAATTTATGACAGAAATAATCTATATGCCTGATATCGAAAGTAACTATATCAAAGATTTCAAAGCTATAGTGATGAATAGTGGTAAAGATCACGTAGTTCTAGATAGGACTGCTTTCTATCCTGAAGGAGGAGGACAACCTTCAGATACAGGTAAGATCACATGGGATGGAGGAGAAGCAGAGGTAGTAAAAGTCGAGAAAAAAGGGAAAATAATTCATCGGTTGGAAGGTACCATCCCTGAAGACGATATGGAAGTAAAGGGAGAAATAGATTGGGAGAGAAGATATAACCACATGAAACTTCATACTGCTCAACATCTGTTTTCTGCAGTTGTATACGATCTTTTCAAAGGTGAAACCGTTGGCAACCAGATATACACCGATTACTCTAGAGTTGATTTCGAACCAGTTGATCTATCTGAAAGGGATCTGGAGCAGATCGAAGACGAGGTTAACGTTTTGATACAAGAAGCTCATCCAGTCTCGATTTATACCGAAAGGAGAGTGGTTTTGGAAGACGAGATAGAAGAAGGTAGAGTGAATCTTTCACTATTTCCGAAGTCCATAAAAGAATTAAGAGTTATCGATATAGACGGATACGATATATGTCCCTGTGCTGGAACCCATGTTCGAAACACCCAGGAGATCGGAGGCATCAAGATAACTGATAAAAAAAATAAGGGTAAAAACAAACAAAGGATTTACTACGAACTGGTTTGATTCACTTAAAATAAAGTTCCCAGTAAACTGTAGAAGCGACCCATGAGTTATTATCAACTATCTTCTCGTCGAGTTCTGAGAGTTTCTCTGCCATGCTTAATGGTAGGCATTGGTAAATACCGTAGGGTATCAACAGGTCCTCATCGTACCTAACTTCTTTTACACCCTTGATCTTCTCAAATTTACTTTTTAAAAATGAATTGGAAAACATCCTGCTTTTCTGTGGTAGGGCCCACTGGTACAAGAGTCTTAAGCTCATGGGATGTAGTGATTCAAAAACGAATTTTTCTTTGGTAACTCTTTTAACTTCTGTAACAAAATCATCGATAAGCTGAGGTTTTAGTAAGTGTAAAAATCTCATGCTTATAGTTATATCGAAACTATTATCTGCGAAAGGTAGATGAAGTGCATCACCAACAAGATAATGTGCTTTCCCTTTAGTGAGCATCTCCCTGCTGGCATCAAGGCCGACAACTTCTGCTCCATTTTCCACTAATATCTCTGCAAATCTGCCCGTTCCCGTAGCTATATCTAATATTTTTTTTCCATCAGGTTCTATAAGAGAAAGAACGATCTCTTTTTCTTTATAATCAAGTACCATTCCTCCTCCCTGGAATCTCTTCTCATCATATTTTTTAGCGACCTTTTTTCTCTGGTACCACTTCGTGCTTTTGTTATGCATTCGAAAGGTATATTGCCAACC
>JAFDTG010000001.1 GCA_019594235.1 Candidatus Saliniplasma halalkaliphilum
AGCTATAATCAAAGAAATTGAAATTTTAGCGCCTGATGAAGAATGGGAAGAGCTAGAATTGACAGTAGAAGCGAACATGGATGCTATCGGAAAAACATATCGACAATGGGCCAGTAGGATTGCCCTTTTATTAGAAAAAAGGGATGCCGAAGAAATTAAAGAAAAAATCGAAGAAGGTGAATACATTATTGGTATTGAAGGACAGCAAACTGAGATTCAACCAGAGATGTTGACCTTTAAAAATGAGTTACCAGAGGGATATGTGGAAATACAATATGATGATTTTAATGTGTATGTCAATTATGAGATGTCAGAGAGGGTATGGAATGATCAGATCGCAGATGAAATCAAATTGAGAATCAAAAGTATGCGAGAAGAATTTGATCTATTAGAAGGAGATGAAGTAGAGATCTTTATATGCCCTCCAGATGATTTTTTAGAGGCTATAAACTCGCATAAAACGGATATATTAAACTATGTTGGTGGCAAGGATTTAACCATATCAGATGACGATATGGAAGATGTTGAGTACGTAGTCGAGTGGGACATAAATGGTGAATCGGTAGATATCGGGATAAATCCATTATATAAAACAAATATGTTACATATTTACCAATCGATCCCTGGCATGAGTGAAGAACTCTCTGAGCGTTTATATTATAATGGATACACTTCTTTAGACAAACTTAAACAAGCAACTGTAGAAAACATTTCAAATATAAGAGGTTTCAAAAGAAGTTTGGCTAGAAGAATAGTACAGACCATGAAAGAAAAAGGTGACAAACTCAAAAAAGGAGAAATTAAAAAAGAGCAGTTGAAATCAGGTTTAGCAAGAGAAAAGAAAAGATTCATCGGGGAATTACAAAAGATATCTGGTATAGGCAAATCCATCGCTGAGCGTATTACAAAAAAGGACTATCATTCTTTTGAGGATATAGCTGAAACATCAGTTAAAAATTTGATGGAAATAAGATACATGAAAGAGGACACGGCGGAGAGGCTAATAGATTACTCAAAGAAAAAACATGCTCCTGAAATAAAAAAAGAAGATCTTAAAACAAAGGAACCAAAAGAAAGTTTGGAAATGAAAGAAAAAGAAACCGTTAAAGAAAAACATGAGAAAGAAGATGAAAAGAAAGAATTGTCAAGAGAATTACCCGAAGGTATCAATAAAAGTTCATCTTACATGATGATTAATAAAAACATCGATAATAGTTTAAAATTGTTTAGAAAAATAGTAGATACTGGTATGACTAGTATGTGCATTACTAGAGAGTACCCAGAAAAAATAAGAAACAATTACGATCTAGAAGACAGTTCTATACTATGGCTATCTAATGTGGATAAAGAGAATGCTATGAGGCCAAAAAATCTTGATAAATTACAACTAGAATTAGAAAAATTCCTTGAGTCTGGAAATTGTGTGATTCTTTTAAGCGGCATCGAATATCTTATAATCAATAACGATTTCAGAAAAGTACTCCATCTTTTACAATCTTTAAAAGATCTATCCGCAATGTCAGAATCAATATTATTGGTACAAATAGATTCTCAGGAACTCGATGATTATCAATTAGATCTTCTTAAAAAGGAAATGGATGATATTCTTACTTGATAGCTTTACTCAAAATATTTATTATTAAAGAGACTTTTCTACATTCGATGAAGATCGGTATTGTTGGACCAGGGTCCCTAGGTACATTTCTTGCAGGGAAGATAGGAAAAGTGAATCAAGTTGTATTATATGGTAGAAAAGACTTGTCTTTAAAACAAGTGGTAATTTCTGGAGAGACTCAACTTAAAACAGACATTAAATATACAACTGATCCCACTTCACTTTCCGATTTGGAGTATGTTATTATCTGTACTAAATCCTTTCAAACTGAACAGGTGATGAAAGATACACATGAATATTTGAGTGACAAAACAATGATTGTTTCTCTTCAAAATGGTTTAAAGAATGAAAAAATAATTTCAAAGTTTGTGGGTAAGGATCGGGTGATTGGAGGTATCACGGAAAATGGAATTACCTTCGAAAGGTATGGCAAAGTGATTCATGCGGGTAAAGGAGAAACGATAATAGGGCCATATGGAGATGATTTTACAAACGAAGTCAAAGAATTCTCTCAAATTTTGAATGATTCGAGTATTGCCAACAAAGTATCGGATAACATATATGGGCACATATGGAAAAAGGTCATCATAAATGCAGGTATCAATCCTATCACTGCTTTAAGTGGCTTGAAAAATGGATCTATTATTGATGACAAAAATCTATTTTCGTTGATGGAATATATATGTGAAGAATCAGTAAAAGTCGCAGAAAATGAAGTTGTTTTACCAGGGGATGATCCTTTCAAGGAGGCTGTAAAGGTTGCCAAGAACACCAGTGAGAATAAATCTAGTATGCTTCAGGATGTTGAAAATAAAAGAAAGACCGAGATAGATTGTATTAGCGGAGCGATTGTAAGTGTTGGAACTAAACATGGAGTAAATACTCCTTACAATAGGACAATGGTATATTTAATAAAAAGTTTAGAAAATTCGTATCTAAATAATTCTGATTAGCTCAGCTTCTAAATAAATATCTTTAGCATTAACGATATCGACTTCAACCCTTTTGCCAATAAGAGAACAATCTTCTTCGTTTAAAACCACTACCTTATAATTATCTGTTCTTCCCTTTAAAGAATCTCCCTTTCCTTCTTCTAAAATAGTTACTTGCATACGTCTACCTACATATCTCTTATTCCTGTCACGACTGATTTTAAATCTCAGTTCAGTAAGTTCTTTTGAACGTTTTTTCTTTATTCTAGAATGGATCTTGTTAATTTTGTTTATAGCTTCTGTCCCAGGTCTAGGGCTGAAACGAGTTACGTTGATAATGTCCGGCTTTGCATCTCTGATAATTTCCAATGTTTTATCAAAAGCATCTTCTTCTTCTCCTGGGAAACCAGCTATTATATCTGTTGAGAGGGTCAAATCAGGGAATTTCTGCCTGATCCCCTTTACTAATTTTATCCAGTCTTCAGGTGTATACCGTCTATTCATATCTTTTAGAACCTGTTCTGAACCAGACTGTAGAGGAATGTGAAGAAATTTGTAAATCCTTTCATGGTTCAATATATTCTTGATCTCTTCTTTGATGGGTATAGCTGTGTCTGGGTTCATCATCCCTATCCTTATTCTAAACTCTTTATCTATTTCTAGAAGTTTGTGAATCAATTCAGGAAGAGAACTGTTTATATCTTTACCATACGAAGCCGTATCTTGACAAGTGATTTGAATCTCCCATGCTGATGATTTTACTAATTCTTCAAACCTACATTTTATATCATCAGGCTCTCGACTGTTTAGAGGACCTCTTGCAATTTTCGTGATACAATATGAACAATCACCTAGACAACCACTCGCTATTGGTAAAACGCCTACTAGACCCTTTTTTGGACAAACTGAGAGGGAGATATCGTTAGGAACTACTTTCTCAATATTATCAGAGATTACATCAAGTTCGCCATTATTTATCGAGGTTAAACAGCCAGTTACCATAACTTTAGAACATTTTTCACTTAACTCTTTAATCCTCCTTTTCATCCTCTCCTCTGTTTTTGAGATGACAACGCAAGTTCCTATGACCGCCATATCTGCATATTCCGGATTGTCTACCTGTACATGGCCTTGACTGTTCAAATTCTCTGCGAACATTTGGGTTTCCCCTTGATTCATTGTGCAGCCATAGGCTTCTAGATAATACTTCATTCAATAAAACTTTAGAATAGGGTGTATTTTAGTTTTGTCTTTCAATCCCTTCTTCTATCAGGTTTATCCCGGTCTAATCTAGTTTTACTACTAGGGGTAGGTTTATCCTCGATGACTTTTTTCTTCCATAATCCAGTTTTGTAGACCCCCATAGCTAAAATGAAAGCAACCACATTGCTCAAGGCCATACCCAACCACACTCCAGTTGAATTCAACGATAAAAAGATAGCAAATAAAAAAACCATAGGTAAACGTAGACCCCATAATCTTACCAAACTCAAAACCATTTGAGCTCTAGTATGACCGGAACCGCTCAATGTTGAAGTCACTCCTCTAAATACTCCAAAAAATGGCATTGCTAAGGCAAATATCATCAAAAAGTTTGCTCCTTCTTTGATAACATCAGGGTTATCCGGCATGAATATTCCGATCAGATTGTTTCTTAACAAGAACAAAGCTACCGCAAAGATAAGCATTAAAGATGCTACAGCTATGAATCCTTTTTTAGTCACTTCCTCTGACCTTTCAATATCATCTGCCCCTAAACTTTGACCTACCATAGTGCTGATAGCCATGGCGAAACCACCCATCACTAAAAATGTGATGTTCAAAATTCTGTTACCTACACTGTAAGCAGCACCTGCTACCTTAGGATTTGGAAGACGGTATATTATAGCCCATAAGATAATAAAACCGATAGAAGTCCCAAAACGACCTATAGCAGCTGGGATCCCTATATTCAAGAATTTCTTCAACCTAGATAAATCCGGTTTGAGATAAGCTATATCTAATTTTAAACCGAGTTTTCCAGTAAAAAGAAGATATGATGCAGCTAGCGCTCCAACTCCTCTACTTGTTATGGTAGCTATTGCTGCGCCTCTTACCCCTAAAGCGGGAATTGGTCCGATAAAAGGGATCTCAGGGATGGTTATCCCTATATATGGCATGGTTCCAGACCCGAATATGAGTATTGGATCGATAATTAGATTTAAAGTTACTGAAATGGCTGTGATCTTCATCGGTGTTAAAGTATCTCCCCATCCTCTCATAACATACATAAATGCGAAAAACAGAAACATGAATGGTAAACCGAGAAATATTATCTGGATATACATCGTTCCATAATGAGCCAACTGGGCAGCTTCTTCACCGGTACCTGTCAGTAAATCCATGAAAGCGGGTGTCATGAAATATCCAAATATACCTATGATAACAGAAGCAACGATTGCTATGAAGTAAAGTTGTCCAGCAGTTTTATCGGCCTCTATGTAATTTTTTGAACCTGTGTATTGGGAAACCAAAGCAAGGGCGGCGACGCCAAAGCCGATTTCAATAGACATCATCATAAAAACTATAGTCCAGCCTTGCCCAACAGCTGTTACAGAAAGACTAGCTATCTCAGGATCGGGGATTCTACCCAGCCAGAAAGCATCTATCAGATTATATAAAGTTCTGAGAAACGTGGCTATCATCATGGGCCAACCCAGTTTAAACATTACAAGAAAAACATTCCCTTCGAGAATCTCATTTTTACTTGGTTGACCTGCCCAAGATTTTAGCCTTTGATAAGAATCCTGTAGATAATCAAAGATATCTTCTTCCATGAATTGTGTCGAAACAACAAATTCAATGATATATTAAAACTTTTGCATCATGGTACAAGTGTTGTGGTTTCCGATGTTTAGTCTTTTTTGGATTGGAGTCGATATAGTAAAAATTTTAGTGCAACTGAACTACCAGATTTTAGGAGTAGGGAATAAGCTGAATACTCTTTAATTTTTGCTTCGATGTACAGAGAAATAGCCTTTCGAATATCTTCTATACTACTTTCATCCCCCATATCCAATTTTTTGAAGGTTTTACTTCCCAATTCTTCCTTGATTATCTCTAATATGTATCCTTTCATCATGTCATTTGTTTCAAAATAATCACTGAGTTCAACCAATCCCTTGTGTTCTTCTTCTGGTTCTTCAACCATGTTAAATAACATAGTGTTGAAGGTATAAATATATGTTTTGAAAGCTATACCAAAACATTAATGTATTAACAAATCAAGTATATTATATTAACCAAATTCAAATGAATATCAAAATTTAAAATGTCTGGAGAGATTAAAATGGCAGAAAGAAAAATAAACGTGAAGGGTGAAACTTGTCCGGTTCCATTGGTCGAAACTAGAAAGGCAGTTAGAACGGCTGAGCCTGGAGATGTTCTCATAATTCAAGGGGATCATCCTCCATCAAAAGATGAAATACCCATGGCAGTGGACGCTTTAGGTTTAGAACTTTTAGGTATCGAGGAAGACGGTAAAAACTGGACTATAAAGATCAAAATTCCAGCGGAGGTATGATATTGACCGGAAAAACTACCCTTATAGTTCAAAGTGGTGACCACGATAAAGTTTACAGTGCATTCATAATAGGAAATGGTGCACTTTCCATGGGGATGGAGGTTTCGATGTATTTCACATTCTGGGGGCTTGAAAGATTGAAGAAAGGAAAACTAGACAAAGGTCCTCTTTCTAAAATGAATTTTCTTGGATTAGGTAAATGGATAATGAAGAGAAAGATGAAGAAATCCAATGTGAGGGAATTAGAAGATATGATGGATGACTTTGTAGAATTGGGTGGTAAGATATTAGCTTGCGATATGACCATGGAAATAATGGGTGTAGAAAAGAAAGATTTAAGAGACGAAGTTATTTCCGATTACTGCGCAGTCGGTACATATATTAAAGAGGCGAAAGAATCTGATATAACACTGTTTATATGAGGTGTAGAAGATGAAAGAAGAAACAGTATATCTAGATAACAGTTCAAGCACGAAGATGGATGAAGAGGTTTTAGAAGCCATGAAACCTTACTTGTTCGAGAAATATGCAGTAGCAAGTTCTGAATTTGGATATTCTCTTGGGATCAAAGCAAAAGAGGGTTTGGAAGATGCTAGGAGCACTATAGCAGATAATATAGGAGCCAACTCTGAAGAGTTAATATTTACGTCATGTGGGACAGAAGCAAGCAATCTAGCTTTGAAAGGTGTAGCTGAGAAACTGCCTGAAGATAAAGATCATATAATCACTAGTAAAATAGAGGATTTTCCCGTTCTAAAAAGTGCCCAGAGATTAGAAAAAGAGGGATACGAAGTTACGTTTCTCGAAGTAGATGATGAAGGTTTTGTGGATGTTGACGAATTGGAAGATGCAATCAATGAGAGGACTGGACTGGTTTCGATACAGCACGGAAACCAAGAGATTGGAACAATTCAAGATGTCGAGAAAATTAGTAAAATATGTGACCAAAAAGACGTTTTATTTCACACCGATGCAACTCATACTTTCACGAAACTACCCATCGACGTCAGTAAAACTCCTATAGATTTGATGACCTTATCAGCACATACAATACACGGTCCAAAAGGGATTGGAGCACTTTATGTCAAAGATGGAACTGATATAGAAAAAATGATGGATGGTGGTTTTCAGGAGAACAATCGAAGAGCCGGTGTCGAAAATATCCCAGGCGCCGTTGGGTTCGCAAAAGCGGTCGAACTCGTAAATGAAGAAGAGAATCAAAGGCTCAAAGGGATGAGAGATGCTCTTATAAAGAAAATACAGGATAAAATTCTCGACACAACTTTAAACGGACCTGCAAAGGATAGAACACCGCAGAACGCAAATATCACATTCCATTACGTCGAAGGTGAATCGATAACACTCCACATGGATATGAGAGGCTTTTCCGTGAGCACCGGTTCGGCCTGTTTCAGCAAGTCTTTAGAAGCGAGTCATGTCATAATGGGGATCGGTGGGGACCATGAAAGGGCTCACGGTTCAGTTAGATTTAGCTTTGGAAGATATAATACGATGGAAGATGTTGATAGAACTGTAAAAGCTATAAGTGAAGTTGTAAAAAGATTAAGAGAGATAAGTCCTTTAGGAAAAGATAAATAGTTTGATAATAGGAGGTAAGAACATGGCAGATTTACCATATACAGAAAAAGTAATCGAATACTTCAAAAATCCTAAAAATGTTGGAAAGATAGAAGATGCAGACGGTAAAGCAAAAGAGGGGAGCCCAGCTTGTGGAGATATGGTTTCAGTCTACATAAAAGTAGATGATGAAACTAAAGAGATCACGGATATAAAATTCGAGTCCTATGGCTGTGCATCGAACATCGCTACCGGTTCTATAATCACGGAGATGGCCAAGGGAAAGACAATCGATGAAGCAAAAAATATCACCTGGAATGACGCTGCTGAAGAACTAGGAGGTCTACCAGATATGAAAACCCACTGTTCCGTTTTAGCGGTTGAAGGACTACAGGCAGCTATCGCGGACTATGAGGAAAAACATGGTCTGGTAAAAGATGAAGAACCGACCACTGAAAAGGTCGTAGAGAAAAGGTTGAGACACGTGATGAACCCTATGACGGGACTAGATGTGGTCAAAACAGATCTGATCGGTGATATAGATGTTGAAGATGGAGTCATCTCCCTGAAAGTTGATCTTGCAGAAGATCATCAATTCGCCAATGCTATCAAGGAAGATATCATGGAAAAGTTGGAACATCTCTGGGATATCGATGACATCAAAATAAAATTCGCTGAAGATTGATTGGATGTGTAAGAAATGAAAGTTTCTTTGGTACAAAAAAAGCACGTTTTAGGAGATAAAGAAGCAAATTTAGGTATTATAAAAGATACGGTAAAACAAAATGATAGTGACCTATACATCTTCCCGGAACTATTTCTAACTGGTTACAGGCTAAGAGATAGATTATGGGATGAAGCTGAACAGATACCGGGTCATTCTACGGATAAAATTGTTGAATTAGCTGAAGAAGAACAGACTTCTATAATATTTGGTATGCCGGAAAAGATAGGTAGGAGTGGAAGATTGAAAAACTCCGCCGTTTTAGTAAATCCAGAAGGAGATATAGATGTATATAGAAAAACCTACCTACCTAACTTCGGGCCTTTCGAAGAGATGAGATATTTTGGACCCGATGATAATATCCCTGTTTTCGATACTCAGTTCGGTAAGTTAGGTATGGTGATATGCTATGATATTTTCTTCCCCGAACTGACCAAAGCGATGGCTCTGAAAGGTGCTGATTTCTTAGTTTGTATCTCTGCATCTCCTTCTATAAGTAAAAAGTTCTTCGAAACTGTTTTACCAGCTAGAGCTATTGAAACTACGGCTTTCATATTCTACGCAAATCTACTAGGTAGAGAGGAAAATTTCACGTTCTGGGGCGGAGATAGAGTTATTTCACCGACTGGTATGGAAGTCGCAAGGGGACCGATATATGAAGAAGACGTGTTGACAGTAGAAATTGACCTTGAAGACCTTGATAGAGCAAGAAAGGGGAGACCAGTTTTGAATGATACCAGAGCCGAAGTAATGTATGGTTCAGCCGACTCAATATTTATCGATTAGAAATATCAAAAATCAAATTTAAGGAATTCTGAAATCTATATTTAAAAATCTACGTAAACTCTGCTTTTTGTAAAGAGAAGGATTGAAAAGAACAATAGCAGTAAATATCTCCAATCTACCTATCCACATAAAAAATGCCATAAATAATCTTCCCAATAGAGGAACATTTCTAAAAGAAGCATCTGATATGATCCCTAAACCAGGACCGATATTACCCAAACTACTTGCTGAAACAGCTATTCCTGAAATTATATCTAAACCTAAACCTACCATTAGCAATGCTCCAAAAGAGAATATTAATAAATAAGCACCAAAAAATATTGCAACAGTCTCTAATGTTCTTTCTTCGACAACTGTGTCACCCATACGTACAACCAATACTCTATTAGGATTAGCGAATTCTATGACTTTTCTTTTAATCAGCTTAAACATTAAAAGAATTCTTAAAACTTTGATACCCCCGCTTGTAGATCCAGCTGAACCTCCTATGAACATAAAAAAAAGCAAAAATAACCTTAACAATTCAGGCCATTTATCAAAGTTTTGAGTAGTATAACCCGTAGTCGTTAAAATGGATACCGTCTGGAAAATTAAGTCTCTAATTAAGATATTATGTTTAACCCCTATAAGAACTAGAATACTTGCTCCTATGAAGATGATAAACAGATAAGCTTTGAATTCTGAATCTGAAATTAATTTTTTAAATCTACCTTTAAAAACATGGTATTGTAAAGAGAAATTAACACCCGCAATTATCATAAAAATTATGAAAATCCATTGAACAGTAGAAGAAAAATATGCTATACTATTCGAGTGTGTTGAGAAACCACCAGTTGGTATTGTAGTCAAAGAATGATAAATTGCATCATATACACTAACTTTAGCTCCAAGAAGTATAATAAACAATAATAAAGTAAAAAGACAATAAATATACCAAAGACTTTTTGCAGTTTCTTTAATTTTGGGTTTTATCCTTGTTATCGAAGGACCTGGTGCCTCTGCTTCAAGTAGGCTCAATCCTCCTCGGCTTAACTTAGATAAGATTGCAACCGATAAAACGATCACTCCCATACCACCAAACCATTGCAGTAGTGCTCGCCATAATAAAATGCTTTTTGGATGAGATTCTAGAGGAAAGGATAAAACAGTTGCACCTGTTGTTGTTATACCAGCCATTGCTTCGAAAAATGCGTTTACGGGACATGAAAAGGTAAAAGTTAATAAAAAAGTTAAAGACGAAACTAAAGCCAAAATCAACCATGTAAAACTAACTAGGACTATTGCTTCATTATTATAAAAATTTTCAGATCTAGTAAAATGTTCCGCAGTATATCCTATTGTAATAGTAAAAAACGCAAGGAATATGTAAACTAATGCATTATATGGCAGGAAATTAAATAGTATAGGCTTCTCCACATAATAAAAGGCTGGGATAACAGGAATGAAAAAGGCTATACCAAATAATTTTAGTATCGATCCAAGATTCCCGACAACAATTTTCCATCTCATTTTTGATATATACTCCCGTTTTTTTGGCTTAATTAACCTATATAGCCTGATAATATCGAGAAATAATTAATTCCCTAACTCACCACAGCAATTATTAGTAATATATCAGTTTAAACCCCTATATTCTACACCAAAATCCACCAATGTATATATATAATTTATTAAATTCTAGTAAATATCCATATTAAAATAAGGATTTTGTTTGAAACAATATTAAGACGATGAAGCAGCTTTATTTCAAGAACAGGGTTTTAATATAATAATAATAAAGCGACAACTATCCCCTGACCTATCAAAACGTATCTCACTCCATCTGTAAGACTAACTTCAGAGATCACCCTTCTCACGTCTATATTTTTCACTTCTTCAAGTACTGGTCGGATCACATAGGCGATTGGTAACGTCAATAGAAGGGTCAGTCCTCCTTTGCTCCATAATGTACTCAACTCTATATATGAACCTGTAAACAAATGACTACCACTCACAAGTATAGAGGTTCCAGGTCCTATGATATTGTTCATCCATATAGATGTTGTAGTTCCTATGAATATCGTCAAACCAGCTAAAATTATCAGAGGTTTCAACATGCTAACGGGAGCATCTAATTTTTCGCTTTCTCTACTTGCGTAATATATTATCCTAAATACAGAAGCAGCTATTATGATATGTATTATTACAAATGGAATCAATATTAACGGTCTAGAAAAGACTGATTCGATCATAAAGGCCTTGCTGTAAAAACCATTTAAAGGTGGTATCCCTATGAGAGCAAGTAGTCCAATCAAAAAGGTAGATGCTAAGATAGGATGTCCATTTTTTAAAGATATCTTCCGGATATCACCACTACCATACAAATATATAATGGCTCCCGCAGAGAGGAATAGAAGGGGTTTGAATATGGAATGATTGACCATATGGTACAAAGCAGAAGATACAGATGAAGGAGTCCATAAACCCACACAAGCGGTAATAAGCCCTACTTGAGCTATAGTATGCCATGTCAAGATACGTTTGATATCCCAGTATTTGAATGTCATAAGGCTTCCTATAATACCGGTTATCAACCCAAAAAATATTACGATATTAAGTATAGCTGGAATGGCAAAGCCAACAGCTATGGTTCTGAACAACATATAAAGGCCTACTTTTACTGTTAAACCGGCTAAAACAGCGGTGATAGGTGTAGGAGCTGAAACGTGGGCATCAGGAAGCCATGTATGAAATGGTACTAATCCACTTTTAACTCCAATCGTGACCATAAAGAATGAAAATATCAAAATCCTCGCAGGGACCGGAACTGTAGGCAGTGTTTCTCCAATCTCTTTCAAATCTAAGAAACCGACGTTGAAATATATCAAACCGATGCCTACGAGGAATAGGAATGTAGAAACGCTTCCAATTATCAGGTAATAAAAACTTGCCCTTAGTGATTCTTTAGTTTTAGTGTATGTCAACAGAACGTAAGTGGCAAGGACGGTCACCTCAAAAAACTCGTATCTCATTATAAGGTCTCCTGTTAAAAAAACACCGTAAAGACCCGTTGTCATAAAGAGAAATAAGAAATAATACTTATCACCGGTTGGCAGCATTTCTTTCGATTCGAGAGAATATATAAAAGTAGTTAGTGTAACTATCCCGACTAACACAGACATCATCACCGATAGATTGTCCATCACCAAAACTATACCATATGGTATCTCCCAACCTCCTAATTCATAGTAAATCGGATCCGCTATAGATCTAGGAGTGAAAGCAAGTAATAATATGACTGGTAAGGTGAGTGCTGCTAATGTAATGATATCTTTTAGTCTTTGAGACGGATTAAATTTTGAAATCAGTTCAAGGATGATAGCCCCAGTGAGGGGAGCTATTATAATGATAATCGGAACATGCCTGATCAATTATAATCCTCCCACATTTCTCTTACATCAAGCGTATCAAATTCCCTATATAGATAAAGCACTAGAGCTAAACCTAGGGCCAAAGTTGCGAGGTTCACAACAATTCCGGTCAACATGAAAGTGTGTGGAAGTGGATCGACCATTTCTCCTTGATATCCGATTATAGGTACAGTTCCGCCTGGAACATATCCGATGGAAACAAAAAGAAGTATTATACCTGTATTTGCAACGTTAAGGGACATTAAAAGTTTGATAGCGTTCCTATTGTTGGTTAGTCCGTATAGTCCTATAAATAAAGTGATCAGTCCGACATGTATCCCATTCAGCATGGATCGACCCCCTGCTCAAAAAAGAACACTGAAAGAACAACCACTCCAGCGAATACCTTTATTCCAACCACGATATCTAAAAAGACCAGAGATGTCATCCTGTAAGGAGTTAGATTCACGAAAAAACTTCCGCCTATCAATATTCCAAGGATACCAAAAAGCAGTATTAACGAAGTACCGATCGTGTCAAAAGATTCAACATGATTGGTTAACTTTTTGACTTTTGTTCTTCCATGAGTTACAAGAACTAGTATAACACCTGAAGCGAGCACAACACCTCCCTGGAAACCTCCTCCTGGGGAAACTGGACCAAAAAGCATCAGATATATGCCGTACATCAATATGAAAGGAGTCAAAGCACGTCCAAATGTTCTAACGATAATGGATTTTATGAGCCCTCACCTCCTTCATCTTTTGGTTTTATTATCTCTTTACCAAGTATGATAATTCCTGCGATAGCGATGTAAAGGACTAACAATTCACCGAAGGTGTCGTAACCTCTAAAATCAAAAAGTATGGCCTCCACTAGATTGATTGCTCCGGTTTCTTCATAATTTTCAAGATAAAATTCTGTAAGAGGAGAGTCGGATTTATCTTCATGGCCTAGATTCATACCAGTCAGGAACATAAGGCATATGAAAACTACTAAGAGTGCGGTAAATACCCTTTTAAAGACGTTTTCTTTCATATCCGAACCTCTCTAATTTTTTGATTATGGCTAGAAACAGGACTGTAGTAGCTCCCGTACTGACTATGGAGAATGCTAGAGCCACATCAGTTGCTCTATACAGATAAAGTAATAGAATAAGGAATACTGACGCTAAAGCTAAAAATACGAGTGCTCTTATCAAGTCATCTTCCATGATTACAAGTATATTCGAAACTAGAAAGAGTACAAGAAATAATTCAATTATCATCCTCTTCATCCTCCTTCTTTTCTTCCGCTTTAACTTCGTGGAAAGGTATCTCGTCAGTAGCACCAGAATGAACATGCGCTGCTCTCGCGATTGCATGTGCTGTTATAGGACCAGTAAACAAAATGAAAACCATAATAAGAATGATCTTACCAGAGATTTCGGTGAAACCGCTTCGTATCAAAACGCCAGCAAGTAAAGCTATAGTACCACCAGTTCCGGCTTTTCCACTAGCATGCAATCTCATGTATATATCCGAAAATCTAAGAATTCCCAGGGCTGCGGTAAACATCATAACACAGCCGAGAGATATGAAAAATAATGAAATGATCTCGATGATCATATAAATTCACCCCCTTCCAGGTATTTTACCAGAGCAATCGTACCCACGAAATCAAGCATTACAAAAGATAAAGCTATATCTAGATACAAACCCAAATCCGTTTCTAGACTGATCAGTATTAGAATTATAGTGATGATCACACCAACTACGTTCAAAGAAACTAACCTGTCATATATAGTCGGACCAAGGAATAATCGGTATGATGCAAGGATAGCGATGAATATCAATATAACTGATATTGCATAGTACAAGCTCAAGTGAACACCCCCTTAATCATGTTATCCCAGTTCAATATGGATTCTTTAATACTCTCGCTTAGGTTTTCTGCCTTTAAATAAGAATAGTGAACATAAAGGTAATAGGTCTCATCTTCCTTTTCAACATCTATTACTAAAGTACCAGGTGTAAGTGTTATCAAAAGTGATATCAACGTTACTTCACTCTCAGATGTCAGACTTACTTTAGTCCTTACTACCCTAGGTTCAACTTTCATGGTTATAGATTGGTAAATCAAGATTCCATTAGCAATTATTAATTTTAAACACACATCTAAGAAAAGAGCAAAGATGTTTTTTAAGGAGTTCAAATATTCTGACAAACGGCTCTTTTTTCTTTCTTCACCATGTATGACAAATTTATGAACGGTGAAAGTGACTAAACTGGCCCCGACTAAACCTGATGCTAAGGTATAAAGGGATATTTCACCGCCTCTGAATATATTGAATATTTCCCCAGTTAAAAGAAGCCAGAACAGAATTAAGAGTACATCTAAAAGGGCATAATGTCGATTGAGTGCATCCTCTTTCGAGATCCCATCATTCTTCATCTTACACCTGTCTGACAAATACCTTCGAACATTCATTAAAAACAAACTCTATAAAATTATCGGTGAGAATGCCTAGAAAAAAACTGAACAATTGGAACGAAGTTTTCGCAATTTAAACTGATTTGTTAAATCAAAACTAAAAAAGATATACAAAAAAAGGTTAAAGTTCACTATAAACCATAAAAAAATTTAAAACAGATTAAACTATACCTCATATGATAAACATGCTCGAAGAAGTATCAGAAATGATTGGAATTCAAGTATATACCAAAAATGGTATGTTCCTTGGCACAGTAAATAATGTCGTTATCGATATGGATGAAGCAGGCATCGATGGTCTGTTTGTGGGTGATACTAATCCGTTACTAGTAGAAGATTCTAAGAGTGTCAAAGTACCTTACCGCTGGGTGAGTTCTGTTGGAGATATAATCCTTCTAAGGTACTTCCCAAAAAGAGTATCGATTTCTAAAGATTGATTTACTTACTGGGGGATTTGATTGTCACTATCTATACCAGAGTCCTGCTTCATATCTAAAAGTAGTACTATAATCGGAGATGTCGACTTAGGCGAGGGATGCAGTATATGGCCTAATGCAGTCCTAAGAGGAGATCAGAATTTTATCAAGATCCAGGACGGGACGAATATCCAAGATTGTGCCGTAGTTCATGTCGATGAAGAACACCACACTATAATCGGTAAAGATGTCACCGTAGGACATGGAGCGATAGTTCACGGATGTGAAATCGGGGATGAAACTATTGTTGGTATGAATTCTACCGTTTTATCCGGTGCAGATGTTGGAAAGGTTTGTATTATAGGTGCAAATGCATTAGTGAGGGAAGATATGGTGATCCCAGATTATAGTATCGCAGTAGGTGTTCCCGCTAAAATAATTAAAGAAGGGGATGAGAACCTTAGAGAAAAAACCAAGGCTAACGCAGTGCATTATCACCATCTAAGGGACGAGCATAAAGAAGGGGTTTACGAATCTTATAAAGAATGAGTTAGTACTCTATACCTTTTCTCGGACCTATTCCTTTTTCGAATGGATGTTTGATACATTTCATTTCAGTTACAAGTGAAGCTAATTCTAGGATCTCTTGAGGTGCGTTACGACCTGTTAGAACGATTTCGACGTCCTTATCACCATATTTCTTTAAAAAATCTATAAAATCTTCTAGGTTGAGTAATTCTAGATTTAAAACAACATTAATTTCATCAAGGATTAGGACATCCCAATCTTCCATCTCTATCGCCTCTATTGCCCTTTCAAAACCTTTCTTGACTTCTAATTTATCTTGTTCTTTTATTTTTTCATTTTTTATGAAGTCTGAAGTACCGTAGTTTTCGATTTGGATGTTAGGAGTGTTTTTTATGACCTTTCTTTCACCGGTTGATCTTCCTTTCATAAATTGAATGATCAGAACTTTCATCCCTCTTCCTACTGCTCTAATAGCAAGACCTAATCCAGCACTTGTTTTACCTTTGCCATCTCCAGTATATACCTGAATTAACCCTTTATCCAAGTTCTCATCTCCTCATATATTCTAAATCAAATTATTCAATTCCGTTGTAACTTATTTACCTTTTCATAATGATCTTTAGAATTCGAATATATCATTTTTTTATAATTTGTTTTATCTTCAGATAAATGCTTTAAATATAATAGTGAGGACACAGCAGATAAAATACCACCAAATATTAAAGAAGTTGCAAATCCATAACCTATGCTAATTCCGGAGTGATCTAACTCTAAAACAGGAATATATGCAATGTACAATATCGAAAATAGCCACCACATAAATAAA
Organism: Candidatus Saliniplasma halalkaliphilum; assembly: GCA_019594235.1. Lineage (GTDB taxonomy): Archaea > Thermoplasmatota > Thermoplasmata > Halarchaeoplasmatales > Halarchaeoplasmataceae > Saliniplasma > Saliniplasma halalkaliphilum. Next base: position 16,829 of record JAFDTG010000001.1, read on the forward strand.
GGACTGATTCTATCGATTTTGTCAAATTGATATTTTAAAAGTTTGTATCCTACAAATACAATTACAACCGCATTTATCAAAAACATACCCTCTAAAATATGTATATTCAATGTGACTAAAAACAGTTCTAAAAAGAATGACACTATAGATAACCCTGCTATGATAAACATCCCTGCAATGAATGCAATAAAAGTGAACTCATGCTTAGTAAACAATAAAATAAAAGAAAACAAAAACAACAGACCAAGAAATATCAGGATTAACCAAATCACAGGGCTTTTGAAATATTCTTTAAATAATTGGGAAGTAAGTAAAATGAAAATCAGAGAGATCTCACCAAAAATTAAAAAATTTTTTAGTGGAATTATGTCAGACATTGTGTACAAATTTTCCTGTAACTCCTCGAACATTTTTAATGTCTCCATGATGAAACATAAATCCTAGCCTATTTTAAACTTATTAGAAACCATCGGGATTTATATATCAAATTATAAAGGGGATGAGTTGAGAAAGTTCACCAAAAATCCACAATGCAATGATTATAACTGCGACTAGGATAAGAACGATAACACATTTTATGAGATGCCATACAAACCATACAACTAATATCAATATAAGGATACCAATCAATATCAATATAGGAATTATGACTGCCATATTTTAGAAAGGTAAATCGGATTATTTAAATGTTTATAAACATGATAGCTATTCAGACACCTGAAAGATTTAAATTACACCCTTGATTAGTATTGATAGATGTTAGAAGAATACAAACATTTCACAGTAAAAAAGGGAATCGGTAAAAATGATGTGTCCACACTAAATGCTATAGATAAAGCATACTTAGATGCTGGAGTAGGCGATCTCAACCTTATTCGAGTTTCTTCTATATTACCAAAAGGAACCGACAAAGTAGATCGAGTTGGCGAAGAATTTGGATCGTTTATTCCATGCGTTCTTGCTGAAGCCGTTGGAGTTAAAAATGAAGTAGCTGCAGGGATCGGTTATGGATTTGATAAAGACGGTGGAGGATACGTTGTTGAACATTCATTGTGCATGCAAGACATCGATATGGAAGAGTTTGATAACCAAATAGAAAGGAAAGTCAAAGAGATGGGTAGAATTAGAAATATTGAGTTGGAGAAAGTACAAGTTGAAAGCATCAAAACGAAAATAGAAGCTTCAAAGTACGGTTGTGCTGTTGCTATACTGGTGTATTTACCATGAGTAGAGAAAGATATGGGATAATCGTATGTCCGGATTGTCAAAATGCACGTTCTGTTGACCTTACCAATAAGACAACTAGATGTAACTATTGTGGAAATAGGATGAAGATAAAAAAGATGAATGTGTATTACCAAACAAATTCCCAAAAAGAAGCTGCATGGGCTGTTGGACGATTGAATGAGAAATTAAAAGGTAAAGAAGAACCTATAAAAGAAAAAAAAGAATCTTCAGATCCATATTATAAAGCGGCGAAAGAATCATCTAAAGGAGACAATCAGAGAGAAAAGCTTTTGATCTTAGCTAGGATTTTGACCGATGAGTTAGGACAATTTAATAAAGAAGACCTTGAAAAGGTTGCTGAAAAAAGCGATCTTGGAGATGTAGATACTATTATCAAAAACATTAGAAAAATAGATGATATCTACGAACCGGAGCATGAAGTTTTTAAATCAATTTAGAACCTTTTAACCATATAATGTCCCTCAAGCTCATACCCTAAATACCTATAGTACTCTCTTGCACCGACTCCACTTATTACACGTAAGCGATCTGCTTCTGATGCCGCAATTTTTTCACATTCTTCGACTAGTTTTTTCCCGATCCCTTTGTGTTGGTACTTTTCCCCTTTTTTTTGCACAGGTGTCATCGAACCCACTACTTTTAACTCCCGTATAATTGGTGAGTTAGAGTCACAAATTCTTAGTCTTGAATAACCTATGATTATTGAATCAACACCTATTTCTAAAAAGTACTCTCGACCATCAGATGCTCTGTAATTAATTACTTTCATTTCGATATCTGAAATATTAATATCTTTATTGGAATGTCCCGCCTCTCTGCACCTGATACAGTCACAATCAAGACCCATATCCTTCAATTCTCTTCTGGCATATTGACGAAGATTACTTTTTTTCACACCTGCATCCACCAAAGGGGATGGAATGTCTCTCTGAACTCTTTGAATTCGTACATAGGGGGGTACTAATGATTTCATTTTAGCTACCAAGTTAGAAGCTTCTTCTGTGGTCATAGGATTATAATCACCATCTTTCCACCTCTCGTATAATTCAGTTCCCTCCACGACTAAAGTTGGATAAATCTTTAACATGTCTGGTTTAAAACTTCCATCCTCAAATAATCTTTTAAACTCTTTTAGATCATCTTGACTATTACTTCCAGGAAGACCAGGCATCATATGGTAACATACTTTGAATCCTCTTTCTTTGGCTAACTTAGTTGATTCGATAGTATCTTTCACTGTATGTCCCCTATGAATATTGTCTAATAATTCATCTCTCAAACTTTGTACCCCTAGCTCAACTCTAGTTGCACCCAATTCCAGCATCCGATCAATTTGCTGTTCTTTACAATAATCAGGTCTGGTTTCTATGGTTAGACCGATGCATCTTATGTCAGAGGTCTCATTGATTTTTTTGGCTTCATCTAAAGAATTTGATACAGAGCCATTCAATCCATCCAAACATCCTTTAACAAAACTCTTTTGATACTCCCATTCCCTAGCTGGGAAGGTTCCTCCCATGACGATAAGGTCTACTTTATCTGTTTTGTGACCTATAGCTTCGTATTGACGTAATCTATCCTCCACCTGCCTTTTTGGATCAAACTCGTTCCTCTCGGCCCTAAGAGCGGCCGGTTCTTTACCTGTGTAAGATTGAGGAGAAGGTTTTTCTTTATTTGGTCCTCCGGGACACATGATACATTTTCCGTGAGGACACTCCGCTGGAGAAGTCATACAGGCAACCACAGTTACACCCGATTTCTTCCTAGCCGGTTTCCTTTGTAGTACGGAGATTACTTCTTTCTTTTTTATACTATCAACTTCTTCAACATATTTTAACAATTCAGAATTCCTAGGAAGTTCGGATATGCCAAATTCTTTACAATATTTCATCTTGGCTTTCTGTAATTCATTGGGTGTACTAATCTCGCCAGAGTATATGTCCTCTAGGATTTTCTTTAAATGCTGCATTTAGTTATCGATTTATCCTTTCTATATAACAATCTTTCCGTTGATTCGTATGTTAAAGGGAAAATGATATATAATCAATTTATTTAATGTGGAGTTAAGTGGTTGAACGGTCAATTAATGGCTTGTTTCTTCCATCCATAAAGGGCTCATAGTCTAGTTGGTTATGACGTCGCCTTGACATGGCGGAGGTCGCCGGTTCGAATCCGGCTGAGCCCATTTTTTCACAAAAAATGGGCAGTTAGAGAGCGTAAGCTTTTCGACAAATAAATTCACTTTGTTCATTTATTCGTCTTGATCCTCGTTATCACTGCGGATTCTGACGAGCCCATTATAAAATTTTATATTTTTAGTGGGGTAAGAGAATACGTCAGTATTCTTGAGAGCCCATTATAAATTTTCATTTAAAAAACATTTCAAACTATATTTAAAATATGATATAATTCTTTAAACAATACCGTATATCAATTTTATGTATTTTTTCCATAAAACCTTAACGATACATTTATTAATATCGAAGTAGGTTCTTAATAATGCCGCTCGAGTGTAAAGGGTGTGTATTAGAGCAGGTGAGATAGGTTGTATGAATATGAATTTAAGGTAGGAAAGAAAGTAGATTCTGTTAATATAGTTAATATATGCCCTGAATGCGGCAGTCAAAATATAATCTTAGATTATCAACATGGAGATCTTTTGTGTAACAAATGTGGTCTGATATTAGATGAATTATACCTTTATCAAGGGGACGAGTGGTTATCAAACGATTCTGACGAAGATAATCACAAAATAAGAACAGGACCACCTGAAAATCCAAGAGTCTTCGATAAAGGTTTAACAACAGAAATTGACAATAAAAACAAGGATTCATACGGAAAACCCATTTCCAATCAAAATCGTTCCCAATTATATAGATTGAGAAAATGGCAAAAAAGATTGAGAGCATCGAATGCCTTAGAAAAGAATTTGAAAAAAGCTTTTCGAGAAATAGATAGGATCGGTTCTGTATTGGGCTTGTCCAATCAAATGAGAGAAGAAGCTTGTCATCTATATAAAAAAGCGGTTAAAAAGAACTTGATACGAGGTAGAAGTATCAACTGTATAGCTTCATCCTGTATATACACGACTTGCAGACAAGTAGGAAAACCAAGAACTATGGAAGAAATATCAAGTGTAACTTTACTCGATAAAAGAGATATAGGTAGAACATATCGATTTCTTTGCAGAGAACTAGAACTAAAAATAGAACCAACTAGATCCCAGGAATATATCGAAAGATATTGTAACGAATTAGATTTGAATGTCGATGTTATTAAAGACGCTAAGGAAATACTAAATGAAGCTGAGGTGGGTGAGATTTTATCTGGGAAAAGTCCATCAGGTTTAGCGGCAGCAGCAATATATATTTCAGCAAAGAATAAAAAAATAAAAATAACCCAAAAGAAAATTGCTGATGTGAGTTCTGTTACTGAAGTAACAATCCGTAACAGATATAAAGAACTCGTTGAAAAACTCAATATGAAAACACTATTCTAATTATTTTGATTCTACTATTTTTAAATGTTTGATTTGATTTTTAAAAAAGGTTTATAAGATACATTTCATTTTTCAACACTTAAGGAGATATCAAATAGATGAATGAAAAAAGACGGAGGTACTTAGATGTCAGATAGAACACCCATGATGAAGCAGTACTACAAACTGAAAAATCAGTACCCCGATTCAATCCTTTTCTTTCGGATGGGGGATTTTTACGAGATGTTCGATGAAGACGCTAAATTAGTAGCAAAGGAACTAGACATAGCCTTAACAACTAGAGATAAAGGAAAAGATGATCCAATACCTATGGCTGGTGTTCCATATCACTCCGTAGATTCTTACCTTCAAAGACTTATAAAAAATGGATACACAGTTGCAATTGCTGAACAGGTCGAAGATCCAAAACAAGCTAAGGGACTAGTTGATAGAGAAGTTGTAAGAGTAGTAACACCAGGAACTGTAATTGATGAGGGATTACTTGACGATTCTAGTAATAATTTTTTAATAGGGATAGCAGGTGACGGTCCTTACGGACTGGCTGCAGTGGATATATCTACAGGTGACTTTTTAGTCACTCAATTAGATGATGAAAAGGCTCTTGTTTCAGAAATAGTACGATATGAGCCTTCGGAATGCATATTATCATCGAGCTTGATCAATGAGGAACAGTTTGTAGAAAAGCTGAGGCAGGAAGTTTCAATGATGATAAATAAATACAAAGACGAAGCATTCAGATTCCATCCTGCTGAATTAAAACTATTGGATCAGTTCGGTACAGAATCCTTGGAACCTCTTGGAATTAGTGATAAAAAACAAGCTGTAAGAGCGGCTGGAGCAGTCTTAGATTATCTTGAGGATACACAAAAAAGAACAATGGACTACATACAAAGACTACAATTTTATTCTCATGATGATTACATGACTTTGGATGCTACAACGTTAAAAAATTTAGAAATTTTTCAAAATTTACGTGAAGGAGGGAAAAAGGGAACTTTGCTTGAAATCATGGACGACACAGTAACTTCAATGGGTTACAGAAGGTTGAAAAAGTGGCTGCAACAGCCCTTACTTGATATCGATTTGATTGAAGAGAGATTAAAAGCAGTTCAGGAACTTAAAGATGAAATTTTTCTAAGGGACGATCTTAGAAATCAGATGGACGGTATGTCAGATATAGAAAGGTTGATCAGCAGAGTGGTTTACGGAAACGCCAATGCTAGAGACCTGATTTCTATAAAGAACGTTTTAGGTAAATTGCAGCCCCTTCTAGAAATTTTAGATGATGTGAAAAGTGATTATTTACTCAATTTAAAAAAATCTTTAGACCCTATGGAAGACATCTGGAAACTAATCGATGACTCTATAATTAACGACCCTCCTAATACCGTTAAGGAAGGCGGCATTATAAAAGAAGGCTTCGACGATGATCTAGATGAGCTTAAAAGGAAAACAAAGGGGGGTAAAGAATGGATAAGTTCACTGGAAAGAAAAGAAAAAGATAAAACTGGGATCGAAACCTTAAAAGTTGGATACAATAAAGTCCATGGTTACTACATAGAGGTACCAAAATCCCAGGATGATAAGGTTCCAGAGAACTATTCTAGAAAACAAACTTTGAAAAACAGCGAAAGATATTATACTGAAGAACTAAAAGATAAAGAAGAGGAGATAATCAGTTCGGAAGAAAAGATGGAGGCCTTTGAATACGAAATATTCAAAGAGATTCGAGAAGGGGCAGGTAGTCATTCAGAAAGGTTCCAAAAAACTGCAGAAGTGCTCTCTAAATTGGATGTTATTACTACGTTCGCTCATCTTGCGGTTAGAAATGATTACAATCGCCCTGATATCGGAGAAGACGGTAGATTAGACATAAATGAGGGAAGGCATCCAGTAGTTGAAAAAACAGTGGATAGTTTTATTCCGAACGATGCACTTCTAGATAAGGAAAACAACAGATATATCATAATCACTGGACCTAATATGTCGGGTAAATCAACATATATGAGACAGAACGCATTGATTACGTTGTTAGCCCACGTAGGAAGTTTCGTTCCTGCCGAGAAAGCCCACATCGGGATCGTTGATAGAATATTTACCCGGGTTGGATCTTTAGATGCTTTGACTAGGGGTAAATCCACATTCATGGTTGAAATGGTGGAGCTAGCTAACATATTACATAATGCATCCCAGGATAGTTTGATTTTGCTTGATGAAATAGGAAGTGGTACGAGCACATTCGATGGGCTGAGTATTGCCTGGGCTGTAACAGAGTATATCAATAAAAATATCAAAGCGAAAACGCTTTTTGCAACTCACTACCATGAGATAACAGAACTCGAAAAATCTCTAAAAGGAGTTAAAAATTTACATGTTGCAGTTAAAGAAAGTGAGGGAGATGTAACATTTTTGAGGAAAGTAAGAGAAGGACACACCGACGAAAGTTATGGTATCCATGTAGCATCTCTAGCAGGTGTGCCTAATCCAGTTGTTGAACGTTCTATGGAAGTGCTGAATCAAATAGAAGAGGACCACACTATAAAGATGGAAACTCAAGATAGTCCTAAATTCAAACAGGTTGTTTTCGACCCCAATACTGGAGAAACATCTTCAGAAAGTCATCCTGTTATTGAAGAGTTAAAAAAGATGGATATAGAGAATATGACTCCTATGGAAGCTATGAACGAACTTTGGAGACTTAGAAAGGAGGCGGAGGATTAAAATGCCAAAAATTAAAAAATTATCATCTCGAACTGTGAATCAAATAGCTGCAGGAGAAGTGATCGAACGACCAGCTTCCGTGGTTAAGGAACTTATAGAGAATTCTCTAGACGCTGGTGCTGATGAGATATATATCGAAGTTGAAAATGGTGGAAAGGACCGTATTCTTGTAAAGGATAACGGGACCGGGATGGCAAAAGAAGAAGTGAAACTAGCCTTCGAAAAACATGCTACTAGTAAGATAAATGATATCGATGACCTCGATGATCTAAGCAGTTTAGGTTTTAGAGGAGAAGCTCTACCTAGCATAGCGGCCGTATCAAAAGTTAAAGCTGAAACCAAACAGAAAGATGATTTAGAAGGAGTTGAAATAATAATCCATGGTGATGAAATAAAAAGTATAGACACCGTTGGTTGTCCTGTTGGAACGACTATCGAAGTGAAAGATTTGTTTTACAATACACCTGCTCGACGGAAGTATCTTAACAAGACCAACACTGAATTGGCCCATGTTACAAGCATCGTTACAAGGAATGCACTATCTAAACCAGAAGTTCAGTTTACTTTGATCCATAATGGTAATGAGATCTTCTTCGTACCGAAGGCAAAGTCTAAATTACAAAATATAAAATCGATTTACGGCGTTGATATCGCCAAAAAGATGGTGCATGTAGATGAGAAAAATGATTATATTTCAATTGATGGTTTTCTTAGTAAACCTGAAATTACAAGATCTAACAGAAAACATATCTATACTTACGTAAACGGTAGGTTCGTAGAAAACTCACTTTTAAAAGACAGTGTGATGGAGGGCTATAAAACACTGCTTCCAAGAAAACGTTACCCAATCACAGTGATCGATCTTTCAATTTCTGGGAACTATATCGATGTGAATGTACATCCTACGAAAACCAAAATAAGATTTCGGGATGAAAAAAAAGTTAAAGAAGAAATAAGCAATGTTGTAAAATCAACACTTTTAAAACACGATCTTGTACCGACTCCAGACAAGGAAGTAAAAAGAGAAGTATATGAACAAGAGCAAAAGCAAAAAGATTCAGAAGATATTTTACAATCTACCAGCTTTGGTAATTCACAAAGTACTTTGGACCTTGAGGAAGAAGTTGATGTTAAAGAATCTAAGTTACCAGAGATGAAGATATTAGGGATACTCAAAAACTCTTATATTTTAACGGAAACCCCTAAAGGATTTTCAATTATAGATCAGCACGCAGCTCACGAGAGGATTAACTACGAGGGATTGAAAAATAAATATGATAAAAATATCAGTAGTCAGGACTTATTATCCCCAAAAACAATCGAAGTTAAACCAAGAGAGGCCGCGCTTATCAAAGCAAATAATGAACTTTTAGAAAAGCTCGGTTTCAAACTCGAATCTTTTGGAAAATCAACCTATAGGATAAGGGGTATACCAGTGGTATTAGGCGAGATGCAAGGCGAAGAGATATTCTACTCAGTTTTAGATGAATTATCCGATTTAAAAACCAGCAGTTTAGAAGAAAGAAAAGAAGAATTGATCAAATATATGGCCTGTAGATCTTCCGTTATGGCTGGTGATAACTTATCGCTTACGATAGCTAAAGAAATAATCCAGAAATTAGGTAATACTGAGATACCATATACATGCCCTCATGGAAGACCGACAATAATCAATTATACGACCAAAGAACTAGACAAGATGTTTAAAAGAACTTGAAGAGGAACATTTTAAAGAGCTATATGGATAGAAAGATTTATAAAATGCATACTAATATAGGAATCCCAGAAGTTAGTAGTTAGTAGTTCCTGATTTTACCAATAGAGCGGGGTAGGGTAGCTAGGAAAACCCGTCGGGCTCATATGGTGCATAATAAAGCACCTGAGGAACCCGGAGACCAGTGGTTCAAATCCACTCCCCGCTATAAATTTTCATAATAGATTTAGCTCTAATTCCAAAGTTATAAATATTTATTATTACTGAATTAATCGATGAGAAAAGAAACTAAAGAGGAATATTTAGAAACTTTATACAAGTTGTATAAGGAGGGAAAAAAGGATAAAATTAAAACAGGTGAGATCGCTGAAAACCTTGATGTTTCACCTCCTACGGTAACAGAAGTACTTCCACTTTTAGAAGAAGAAGGTTATCTAGAATACATCCCCTATCATGGCGTAAAATTGACTGAAAAGGGGCACAATGAGGGAAAAAGAATAGTAAGAAGTCATCGCGTGCTTGAAGTATTTCTCAAAAAGTATTTCACTTTAGATGAAGACGTATTACATGAAAAAGCTTGCCAAATGGAGCATATTTTCAACGAAGAAATGATAGATATAATATGTGAGGAATTAGGTCAACCCAAGATATGTCCACACGGCAATGAAATCCCCGAGTGTGAAAAGGATTGCTGTCCTGCTGATAAATGATCTTTTTTAATAACCAAAGTATGTACCTAGCGAGGGAAAACACACATATATTAACAATGACAATCAGGAAATTATGTCAGTGGAAAGGTCAGAATTGATCCGGAAATACGCTTTGAAGAACGCAGTTAAATTCGATGGTGAAGCTACTGTTGGACCAGTTATGGGTAAAGTGATGGGAGAATCAGAGGAATGTAGAAAAGATCCTGCCGGTACGAAAGAACTGGTTGAGCAAATTGTAGGAGAAGTAAATAAATTATCCCTTGATGAACAAACCAGTGAATTAAAAAATAAGATGCCCGAGTATTTTGAAGAAAAAGAAGAGGAAGAAATCGATAGATTACCAGAGATCGAAGGTGAAGATATCGTTATGAGGATGGCACCCTATCCAAGCGGTCCACTGCATATAGGTAATTCACGTATGGTAATATTGAACGATGAGTATGTCAAAAGGAATGATGGAAAATTAGTTTTGTTTTATGATGATACCATTGGTTCTGAGAAGAAAAAACCACTCATTGAAGCTTTTGATTTGATTAAAGAAGGCTTGGAATGGTTGGGGGTAGAATGGCATGAAACTTATTATAAGTCTGAAAGGATGGAAATTTATTACGAGTATGGTCAAAAAATAATCGAAATGGGAGATGCATATGTTTGTGAATGCAGTGCTAAAGGATTAAGAAAGAATCGTGAAAAGGGGATAGAGTGTGAACATAGATCTAGAAGTGTTGATGAAAATCTTGAAAAATGGGAAAAAATGCTTGATGGTGAGTTTGATGAAGGAGAAGTCACCGTTAGGCTGAAAACTGATATGCAATATCCTGATCCTGCTTTTAGGGATCGTGTTTTATTCAGAGTATCTAACCAAGAACATCCTAGGGTCGGCGATGAATACCATGTTTGGCCCTTACTAGAGTTTTCATGGGCTATCGACGACCATTTATTGGGTATGACTCACATTTTAAGAGGTAAAGATCTTGTTATGGAAGATAAGATGGAGGAATATATCTGGGATCTTTTTGGCTGGGAAAAGTGTGAGTTTTTACACTATGGAATGTTAAGATTAAGGAATGTAAGGTTAAGTAAGAGTGAGTTCCAGCAGCAGATAAAAGAAGGAAAACTTAGAGGTTGGGATGATCCTAGAACATGGTCTCTACAGTCCCTCAAAAGGAGAGGTATACAACCAGAGGCTATCAGAGACTTTATTTTGGATTTTGGTATGTCAAAAACTGATATTGAAGTACCCGCCTCAAAATTATATGCCAAAAATAGAGAAATTATCGACGAAAAAGCTAATAGGTACTTTTTTGTAAAAGACCCAGTTGAGATCGAGTTAGTAGGGGACTTAGATATCGATGAAGCCGAGATACCTAGACATCCAGATTTTTCAGACCGTGGAAATAGAAAAATCAAGGTGGACAGAAAATTGTTCATATCCAAAAAAGATTGGAACGAGAACGAAGGGAAAGAAGTCCGGTTGAAAAACTTGTGTAATATAAAGCTTGAAGGCCATAAAGGATATGTTACAGATTTAGCAAATAAAGATATCTTAAAGATCCAGTGGCTTCCCGATGGAGAAAAATGTTCTGTTGAGAAACCTGATGGAAGTTATGACGAAGGTATCGTTGAAACAAACATAGAAGAGGTAGAATTGAATGATTTAGTTCAATTCGAAAGGTATGGATTCGTAAAAATTCTTGAGAATTCTCAATGGAAAGTTTCATACGGGCATAGATAAAGTTTGGGAAAATAATTAAAATAATAAAATACATGACATAAGTATGGAACCACATACCCACTGTCAAATATGTAGTAAACCTGTACCTTTAGATGAAAAATTTTGTTCAGAAAAATGCAGGGAAGAATACAATGAATTTATCGAAAAGAGGAAGAAGAAAACTTACATATTTTACGTACTTCTTGCAGGACTCTTGATATTGATATTTTTACAGTTATCTGGAATTTGGTAAAATGCCTAAAAAAGTAGTTTTGGGAGGTACCTTCGACCATGTCCATATGGGCCATGTAAAACTCATCGAGAAGGCATTCGAAGAAGGTGATGTTACCATCGGTTTAGTTTCAGATGAGATGCTGAAAGAGTGGAAACCACAAGTAGAAAGATCATATGAAAAGAGAAAAAAGAATCTAGAAAACTTCCTAGCAAGTAAGGAAAACTGGGAAATCGTTAAGATATCTGATCCTTACAGTAAAGCTGTGGAAGGAGATTTTGATACGCTTGTTGTCTCTTCTGAAACTAAGGAACGTGGAGAAGAAATCAACAGAAAGAGAGAAAAGATAGGAAAACAACCTTTAGAGATAATTGAGGTTAAACCAGTGGTAGCTGAGGATTTTTTACCTATAAGTTCAACGAGAATAAGGAATGATGAAATAGATGAATATGGAGATAGATTAACACCTGTCAAAGTCAATGTGGAGTGCACCGATACAGAAGAATTTGAAGCTGTAAAGGATTTGATGTCAGACTTCTTCGAATGTGATCTAAATAGAAGAAGTGTAAATTTCAGTGAAGATGATCTAGAAGTTCCGGACGGATTCGATTATGTAATAAATCTAGCTATAGAAAGCGAAAATCTTGAAGGTGAACAGTTATTTGTAGAGAAAGCGGTCATCAAAGACAAACTAGGTTTTACATCACACGGTCATAGTCCTGAGTTAAGAATACCGGATAAATGGATCCGATCTAAAAATAAATTAGATCTGTTCAATTCTTTAAAAGTGGTAGGGGAAGAATTAGAAAATGATTTTGACCCAGTAGGGATGATAACAGGAGAAGCAACGGATACTAAAGGGTACATAAAATCAGCGATAGTCGATGCTCTATTACCAAGGATGAGAGGTGATTTATATTCATGATTTTCGGTTGAAATGGGGAAATCTTTAATAACAACCTTTAAATAAGTTCAAATATTGAGTTCGCTGGAGTGTAATACATTATGGTAACAGTATACGACGTCCCTCCAAATAAATTAGTCGAAGATGTAAGCGAGAAAATGAAGGATATGGATAACATAAAGAGTCCTAGTTGGGCACAATATGTTAAGACAGGTATCCATAAAGAGAAAGCACCCTTAGACGAAGAGTGGTGGTATAAACGGGTTTCCGCGATACTAAGGAGTGTTTACACACAAGGACCTGTGGGTATATCCAAGCTTAGAGGAAAATATGGAGGGAAACAAGAAAGAGGGGCCAAACCTAGTAGAGTAGCTAAAGGATCCGGTTCAATTGTTAGAACTGCCCTTAAACAACTTGAAGATGAAGGATTAGTAAAGAAAGAAAAGAAAGGTAGATCTATCACACCTGAAGGACAGGCTTTATTAGATAATACCGCTTATGAGATATTGAAAAAGATGGCTGAAGATGATCCCGAACTGACAAAATATCTCTGAAGGTAAGGTATTTATGGATGAAGATGAGTTAGAAAGGATTAAAAAACAAAAACTTCAACAACTTAAAGAGCAAAAAGAAGCCGAAGAAGAACAAGAAGGATCAGAAGAACAATTCGAGGCTCAGAAAAAAGCTATACTCAGACAATTGATGACCCCTGAAGCAAGAGAAAGATTAGGACGAGTTAGGGTTGCAAGACCTGAGATAGCGGAAAATATAGAATCACAGATAATAATGCTGGCCCAGCGAGGGGCTATCCAGGGTAAAATCACGGATAAAACTTTAAAAGAACTGTTAAAAAAGATAACAGGTAAAAAAAAGGATATCAATATTAAAAGGAGATAAATCATGTCAAGCAATAAACCAGGACCGAAAAAAAGAAGATTGCTGAAAAGAGGTAAAGAAAACAAACGTGTGCCTGCATGGGTAATGCAGAGAACTAACAGACGGTTCACTCGTCATCCAAAGAGAAGAAACTGGCGTCGAGATGACTTAGACGAGTAAATCGATTTGAATCAGGTGAGGATATGGTAGACCAAGAAGAGAGAATAATTAATATTCCATTAAACGAAGTAAAAAATTCACCAGCTAGTAAACGAGCATCTTTAGCGATGAAAATCGTTAGAGAGTTTGTTTCTAAACATATGAATGTCCCATCAGAGGACGTTTGGATAGACTCTACTACTAACGAAGAGATTTGGCAAAGGGGAGTAAAGAAACCGCCTTCGAAAATAAAAGTACGAGCGATTAAATTCGAGGATGGTATAGTAGAGGTTTCAATACCGAGAGAGTAATCTATGCTAAAAAAACATGCCATCGATCAAAAACCGTACATAGGTGTTTTTACCGTTGCTACAGAAGAAATATCTATTATTCCTTTAGTCGATAAAGACCCCTTCGAGGAAGCTATGGAAACTCCTGTGGTAAGAACAACAGTAGGAGGAACAAGGGTATTAGGGGCTTTGATGGTTGCAAATTCTAATGGAATACTGGTTTCTGATATTGCAGAAAGTAGGGAGATAGATCCTTTGTTAGATTATGCTGATGTAACGTTAGTACCTGACAGGTTCAATGCTCTTGGAAACAATATTTTAATAAACGATTATGGTGCCTTGATACACCCAGACCTTCATAATAAAACCGAGAAAGCGATTAAATCTTTCTTAAACGTTCCAGTTAAACGAGGGAGAATAGCTGGCATAGAGATTGTCGGCTCAGTAGCAGTTGCCACAAACAAAGGGATCCTTTGTCATCCTCATGTAAAAGATGATGAAAAAGAAATGATGGAAGACCTTTTCGAAGTTCCTGTTATGAAGACAACTGCAAACCATGGTTCCGCCTGGATAGGGACTTGTTTAGTTGCAAACACAAAAGGTGCTGTAATAGGGGATAGAACGACGCCTATAGAAATGGGAAGGATAGAAGAAGGATTGGGTTATTTGGATTGATTTTATAGAGAGAAAACCCAAACTTCAGTTTCGTTAGGTAAATCTGTTTTTAAGAAGTCTAATTCGACACCCACTTTGTGAGTCTTTTCTTCTGGATATAAATCTAAGAAGGGTTGTACTCCCTTTATATCCAAAGAAAGTCCGCCGACTTTAAAATGCATAGGTATTGCAATACTAGGTGTGATTTTTTCAATAATTTTAGCTGCCTCTTCGGGACCTATAGTGAAAGTTCCTCCAATAGGAATGAAAAGAAAATCAACAGGTTTAATTTTTTCTATTATTTCATCATCCAAATCATGACCTAGATCCCCGAGATGGCAGAATTTTATTCCACCTGTTTCAAATTTGAATATTATATTTTCCCCTCTCTTTTGACCACTTTCCTCGTCATGATAAGTTTTAAAACCTTTTATCTTTATTTTTCCTTTTTCATATTCTCCAGGTTTATCTATGACTTGGGTATCACTCTTATCAACAAGTCTGACAGCGTTATGGTCAAAATGATCATGACTTACAGTAACAATATCACCTTTGACATTCGGTTCTCTAATGCCTATGTTCCTCCCATCATGAGGGTCGGTTACGACCACTGAATCGTTCTCTATTTCGAAACACGAATGTCCATGCCATCTTATCCTCATTATAACTCCTCCTTTTCACCAATGAAAAAAGATGAATTTAAGATTTATGCTTATTACAAAAGTACAATATAAGTTTCATGAAATTCTCATGTAAAAAAATATAAACCCAAAGGATGAGTTTTCATACCCATGAAAGAAGAGATGGAGTCCCTAGAAATCTCAGCAGCTGTTAAGGAGTTAAAAAGTTTGATAGGAGGATATATGCAGAAAATATACCGACCTAACAAAAAAGAGTTGCTTTTCAGGATACACGTTCCTGGTGTTGGCAAAAAAATGTTGATATTCCGGATCGGTAAAGCACTTTATTTAACAGATAAAGATAGGGATAATCCAATGCATCCCGGTGACTTCATCATGCTTATTCGTAAGTATATAAGCAATGCTAGTATCTCAGATATTTATCAACATGAATTCGATAGAGTAGTTGTAATGGAATTGAGAAAAAGAAGAAAATTTAGATTGGTTTTTGAGGTGTTCGGTAAGGGAAATCTTATACTCGATGGTGAAGATAGAATTCTACTTCCCTATCGGTCAGAATCTTGGAGTCATAGAGAATTGAAAAAAGGTGAACTCTATAAATTCCCTCCTAGACGTATTAACCCACTAAATATCTCTAGAGAAGAATTCATTCAGATATTAGAAGACTCTGATAAAGACCTTGTACGGACTTTAGCGGTCGACCTGAATATTGGAGGAAAATATTCCGAAGAAATATGTTCAAGGCTAAATGTAGACAAAAATTCTGAAGAGTTTTTAGAATATGCTGAAGACATATTGGATGTAATCGATGATTTGAAGAATCGAGTATTAGATGAAAGTAGATTGGATCCTAGATTAGTTAAAGATGACGATGAAATTAGCGATGGGGTTCCTTTTCCTTTATCTATATATGAACAGCACGAAGTCGAAGAGACAAATACATACAATGAAGCGCTGGACAAAGCCTTTCCAAAACCAGAAGAAAAAATCGAGGAAGAACAGAAAGAGGATTCAAGATTGGACAGGAAGCTGGAACAACAGAAAAGAGCTGTAAAAAATTTGAAAGAAAGTATAGTTGAAAACAAAAATATCGCAGAGATAATTTATCAAAATTATAAAGATTGTGAAGAAGCGTTGAGTATAGTACACAAAGCTAGGGATGAAGGAAATAGAGATGAAATATATGACGGATTAAGAGAAAAAGATGAGATAGTTCAAGTAAATGATAAGGATGAATATATAATAATGCGTTTAAAGGGAATAGTTGACGACGAAAAAATAAAGGAAAATGTCAAAATAGATTTTAGAAAAGATGTCAACGAAAATGCTCAAAAGTACTATAATAAAAGTAAAAAATCCAAGAAAAAACTAGAAGGTGCAAAGAAGGCAGTAAAACAAACGGAAAAACAGATAAAAGAAGGAAAAGCAAAAAAGATTGAAAAGAAAACTATTAAGCCCACAGAAAAATTTTGGTTCGATAAGTACAAATGGTTCATTTCTAGTGAAAACAACTTAGTGATTGCTGGGAAGGATGCAAAAACAAATGAAGAAGTCGTTAAAAAATACATGGAAAATAATTCTAGGTATTCCCATGCAGAAGCTGGGGGTGCTCCTAGTGTTGTGATCAAAAATGATGATGGCATAGATGAGCCCTCATTAATAGAAGCATGTCAATACTCAATTATCCATTCCAAAGAATGGAATAGGGGGATCGCATCAGGTCGAGCTTACTGGGTAAAACCCAACCAGGTGAGTAAAACTGCTGAGGCGGGGGAATCCCTTCCCACTGGAGCCTTTGTAATCAGGGGAAAAAGAAATTACATCGATAATTTACCCCTCGAAGCGATCTTGACCGAAATCGAGTATAAAGGTCATAGAAAGGTGATGTGCGCGCCAAGTTTACTGCTGAAAAATAAAGATGAGGAGTTCTCCGGTAAAAAAGTGAAATTCATACCCGGAAAAAAAGACCAAAACGAGTTTGCAAAGGAGATGTCAAAGTACTTCCAAGTACCCGTCAAAGAGATTCAAAATATATTACCTCCTGGCGGAGTAAAAATAATTGAAAAATAAGAAAGAGTGGAAAGGAGTTCAAGTTTTTAAAGCTATTCAGCTTCTAAAAATGCTTTGTAAGCTTTATAGGTATGGTAAATATCCACTTTCGATATTATCTCGAACGGTGAATGCATACCTAGTAATGGTGGACCTGCGTCGATTATATCTAAGTTCAGATTGGCTAAGAATTTAGCTACAGTTCCCCCACCACCTTCGTCGACCTTTCCTAGTTCAGCTGTCTGCCAACATACTTCGTTTTCATTGAATACAAGTCTTATATAAGCAACGAATTCTGCGTGGGCATCGTTTGCGCTGTATTTTCCACCTGCACCAGTATATTTGGTTATAACAATTCCTTGACCCATCTTACCTGCGTTTCTGAGGTCATGAACACTCTTAAAGGATGGATTAACACCGGGATTAACGTCTCCAGAAATACCCTTACTGTTTTCCATAATGTTTCTGAAGTCCTCCATGGAGTAATCTCCCAACGTTTTAGCAAGGATCTGTTGGAATACTGATTCTGTGAATCTAGAATTTGCACCGGTATTACCTTCACTACCAATCTCTTCTTTATCGTATACCAAAATCAAACTGGTTTTAGAGGGGGTTTCTATGTTGAGTCCTGCCATCAAGCTGGTAAAGGCGCATACTCTGTCATCATGACCATATCCACCTACCATACTTTTATCAAAGCCTAGGTCTCTAGCCTGTCCTGCTGGAACTATCTCGATCTCAGCGCTAGTCAAGTCCTCTTCTTTGATATCGTACTTGTCGTTCAATATCTTCAAGACGTTGATTTTGACCTTCTCATCTATATCATCGTCATCAATAGGTTTGCCTCCGATGATCACATTTAATTCCTCCCCTTTAATGACGTCCTTCATCTTCCTTTCAGATTGCTTTTTCTTCGAAAGATGGGGTAGTAAATCACTAACTGCAAAAACGGGATCGTTTGGATCTTCACCTATGGTTATATCTATCACGTCTCCATCTTCTTTGACTACTTTACCGTGGATAGCTAAAGGTGTACTTACCCATTGATATTTCTTAATTCCACCATAATAGTGGGTATTGAAAAGTGCTAGTGAAGCATCTTTATCTTCGTAAACCGGTCTTGCTTTAAGATCCAACCTTGGAGCATCTATATGGCTTGTAAGGATTTGACAACCATCAGTAATATTATTTTTTCCGATTATGACGATGGCTATTGCTTTGTTTTTATTAACGATGTAGGCCTTATCTCCTTGCTCTAATTTTTCACACTCGTCTATGGATACAAATCCATTTTCTCTGAGTAAATCAATTGTATTGTCTACTGCTTCCCTCTCAGTTTTTGATTCAGATATAAACACTTTGTATTTTTCAGCGAATTCAGTTATCTCTGATTCAGTTTCTTCATCAGACTGTTCCCAGGCATTAGGTATAGAGAATGTGAGTTCATCTTCTAAAGTAGATTTTTCTTCTTCCATTTTACCAACTAAGGGCATTAACTATGGAAGTATTATATTACGTTTGCGTCTTCATACAGTTTTATAATATATTACATACAAAGAATGCAATTGGATTGTTTTTTTTGGATAGAGGTTATTCCGAAAGTGTTATAAAGGGGTCATATATTGAGTAGATTGCTTCATTAAATTATAAATTACTGGATAGTGCTGAAAACATGACTGAACTTCTAAAGGAATTGGAAGAAAAAAGAAAACGGGCCAATTCCCAGGCTGAGAAATATAAGCGCCTTAGGAATGAGATGAATCAAGAGGCAAAAAAATGGGTTCAAAAAAGAGATGAGCTCAATTCCAAGGTCAAGGAGCTTATAGAAGAGGGAAACGAGCTTAAAGAAGAACGTAACAAGCTCAATGAAGACGTTAAAAAAGCAAAGGAAAAGAGAAACGAGCTTAATAAAAAAGTTAGAAAATTATCTAACAAACTTAAAAAGAAGAAAAGAGAGATCCTCCCAAAGGATGGAAATTCTATTGAAAAGCTGAACAAAGATATTGAAAAGCTCGAATACAAACAGATGACAAATGTTCTTTCTACAGATAAAGAAAAAGAGCTCGTAGATCAAATTTCCACTTTGAGGGGAAAAGTAAAAGAAAGAGAAAGACTGCTCAACGAAAACGTAGAACTGAAAGAATTGTCAGAAAAACTAGAAGAAGCAAAAGAAAAAGCTGAAGAATTCCATGAAGAATTATCTACTAAAGCAGATGAAGCACAGAAAAAACACGACAAAATGATAGAGATCTTTAACGAAGCTGATGAAGTTAGAGAAAAAGCAGATGAAGCCCAAGCAAAATTCGTTGAAGCAAAAGTTGAAGCCGATGAATATCACCATAAACACATTGAAGCTGTGAATGAAGTTCAAGATTACAATAAAATAATTTCTGGTCTAAAGAAAAAGGAAAAGATGGCTAAGAAAAGAAAAGAAGAGAAGGATACTAAAGAAGAGGCTGAGAAATTATACGAACAGTTTAAAAAAGGGCAGAAACTTGGTACCGAAGATATAATGACGCTTCAGAAAGCCGGTCTGTTATAAAGAAAACAACTTACTTAAACTATTTTTTTATCTTTATCTTCAAGTGGAGATATTCTTATACTAATCCAAAACCATATATTCACCTATTTTTATAACCCATTGAGAAACATGGTTTCGAAGTTCGATAAAAAACACGTAGTTTCGATAAAAGATTTCACAAGAGAGGAGATCAACGAGATCCTTGATATAGCTAAAGATATGAAAGAGATTGCCATCGGTAACAAAATTGATAATTCATTGAACGGTAAAATACTGGGTACTTTATTTTTTGAACCAAGCACAAGAACACGACTTTCCTTTGAGAGTGCTATGAAAAGGTTAGGAGGTACATGTATTGGTTTCGCTAGGCCAGGTACTTCATCGGTAAAAAAAGGTGAAACGTTAGCAGATACTATACAAGTGATTGCTAGTTATGTGGATATAATCGTATTAAGACATCCTCAAGAAGGAGCAGCAAGATTGGCTGCTAAATTTTCAGAAAAACCGATACTTAACGCTGGTGATGGGGCTGGCCAACATCCTACCCAGACTTTACTTGACCTTTTTACTATAAAAGAAGAAAAAGGCGAGATTAAGAATAAAAAGATCGGGATTGCAGGGGATCTAAAATATGGAAGAACTGTACACTCGCTTACCCATGCTTTATCTATGTATGAATGTGATCTTACTTTTATTGCACCAAATGCGCTACAAATACCTGACGAGATAATTAAAGACATAGACCGGCTTGGCATCAATTACAAGAAAGTTGAAAATATCAAAGACGTACTATCTGAACTTGATGTACTCTATATGACAAGAATACAAAGAGAAAGGTTCCCTAGTGAAGATGAATATCTTGAAGTCGCTGAAACATACAATGTGAAAAAAAACATGTTGGATAATGTAAACGAGAATTTGATAATAATGCATCCTCTACCAAGAGTAGATGAGATTTCTGCGGATGTTGACGAAACGAAACATGCTAGATATTTCCAACAAGCTGCTAATGGTGTCCCTATCCGGATGGCTCTATTAAAATTACTAACGGAGGGATATGATGAATAAAAAGAAAAAGAAAATCAAGATTACTCCAATAGAAAGCGGAACTGTTATCGATCACGTTAAAAGTGGCCACGCCATGAAAGTCCTAAAAATAATAGGCGTCATGGATAAACAGATGAACAGTATCGTTAGTATTGCCATGAACGTTAATAGTAGTTATGGGAAAAAAGACATCGTAAAAGTAGAGAATATGGAACTAGAAAGCGATGAATTAGACAAAATTTCGCTTATATCTCCTAGAGCAACCGTTAATATAATACGAGATTTCGAGGTAATAAAAAAGCATCAAGTAAAATTACCGGAAAAAGTTAAAGGAATTGTCAAATGCATTAACAACACATGTATCACAAATCAAAATGAACCAATTGAGTCGGAATTTGATGTAGTCGGTGAAGATCCAGTCACATTGAAATGCGTATATTGCGAAAGAGAGATGAAAGGTGAAGAAATCTCTGAAAACGTAATATAATCAATACAATATCAAAAAGTAAAATCTTCGATGAGGCAACAGTCTTACAGATGTGAATTTCATGGGTAAAATCAAGGGTGTATGGGATCTTATCAGGTTAGACCATGGTCTGATGCTAGCTGCCGCGGTATTGATAGGAGCCGTAATAGCCCAAAAAGGAATACCCTCAGACTTCTGGAAGCTTACATTAGCTATTCTTACAGCTGTTTTTTTGGAGATTAGTACTTTTGCTTTAAATGACTATTTTGATTATCCCATCGATAAAAGAAATGACAGGACAGATAGACCCCTAGTTAGAGGCGATATCTCTCATATGACAGCACTTTTAGTGACCCTCATCTTCTTTCCCATGGGGATTATAACAGCTTTCTTTGTAAATTATGCATGCTTTATAATCGCTTTGATTACTGGTTTGTTTGCTCTCTCTTATGATATAAAACTTAAAAAAATCAAACTTGTGAGTAATTATTACATTGCATACACAATGGCAATACCATTCTTATTTGGAGGTGTCGCATTTTCACCAAGAATACCCCCTATAATATGGATCCTTTCATCCATGGCTTTCCTTTCCGGCGTTGGACGTGAGATATTAAAAGACATTATGGATTTAAAGGGTGATAAAGAAGGTGAAGTAAAATCACTTCCATTATACATAGGGAAACAGAAATCGTTCATCATATCGGGTATATTTTTTATTAGCGCGGTATCTATAAGTTTAATTCCCTTTATTGTAAACATCGACCCCTCATTTTTTAGAAACTATTTTTACTTGATTTCCGTTTCAATTGCTAATATATTATTTATATGGATAACTGTTTCAATTACTACTCGAAAGAATCCTCGTGTAAAACTTTTTAGAACATTGACATTGGTAGCTATGATGTTGGGGTTAGTCGCCTTTTTAATAGGGTCTTTGACTTGAACTATAAATTTAGATAACTACAAATATAACACTAATATTAAACATAATGAAAATTGTATGGAAACCCACTATAAAAACCATATAGGGTGACATTATGAAACTTATTATAATAGACGGGTGTGATGCTTCGGGAAAAGATACCCATGCCCTTAAGTTGAAAGAGATGTTCGATAATGAGGATAAAATAGTGGAAATCCGTTCTCATCCTGAAGGGGATAACTTTTTCGGTAAAATAGCTAAGAAAGCTCTTTTAAAAGATGGGATGGTAAACAAATTAAAGGCCTCGGTTTTTTACGCTTTGGATGTATTTAGATCTCTAAATATATACTATGATCATGAGGAAATCGATGTACTAATTATAGTTCGATATTTGATGGGAACTGCTTACCTTCCTAAACCATTTTCTAAGATCAGTTATAAAATTTTCAAAAAGGTCTTACCAACATCTGAATATATGTTCTTTTTAGATGTTAATCCAGAAGATGCTGTAGAAAGATTGAATAAAAGACAAAAAAGAGAAATTTTCGAAAATTTTGAGGACATTTGTAGAGTAAGAAATAAAATTTTTTCTATCATAGATGGTAAATGGCATATCATTGATACAGGCAGACCTATACATGAAACTGCTCAAGAAATAAAACAGATACTGAGAAAGGATTAGTTGTGTTACAAAAATTTCCCCATGATTAAAGGCAATAAAGCAGTTGCATCACCTTCAACAGTTATGTAGTCTGCATCTTCCCTTACTTTTCCCCAAGAAACTGCTTCTCTTATTCTAGCACCAGAAAGAGACCCATCATATTCAACAGCAGTGGTAACATAAACAGCATATTCTAAACCTCCTCTGAACTGATTCCACCAAATTGTATGATGTTTCGAGATACCTCCTCCCACCATAAGAGCTCCGGTCTTCTCAGCGGGGAATACTATGTCGGATAATTCCTGTTGGTCTTTCATCATATTGATACTAAAATCTTTATCGTTCTGCCAGTACATCCACAGTTGAGATCCAAATGCGCCATCTGTTATTCCAGGAACATATATTGGAATATCTTTTTTTGCTGCCCAATGCAATATGGAACTCTCGTCATCTATCCTTTTACCAAACTGATATATTATCTCTCTTGTACTCAGGTTAGGACCACACTCATCAACTATTTCTTTTAACAACGGCTGCATCTCTCTTTCTAGAACTTCCCCATAGGACGAGTTAGGGATGAAGATATTACCTAGTCTGTTGACACCTTCTCTATGTAATTCACTATCATCTACCGAAAAACTACCATGATAATAGTCTTCCCATACCCTTGCAAGATCATGGTCTAATGTACCACAAGTAGTGATTATCACGTCGAATAACTCGTTTTTGATAGCATCCTTAATAATACCTCTGGTTCCGGTTGAAATGATACAAGCTGGAAAGGAAAGAAATTTTACACAGTCATCATTGAACATTTTATCAAGTACATCTACAGCGACACCTACTTTTTTAGCTACAAAACCACCTGAGTCATAATATTGATCGATTAAATCAGATATCTTTGTATCCTCATTAATATCAAAGTCAATTACCTTCTTTTTTACCATAATACCCGTGAGTCTTAGTTTATCATTTGATAAAAATTTTATGTGATTTTTAATGTGATCTAGAAAATCCCATTTCGTCAGACAAATATCGAGTTGTTGTCTGACCATGATTAATTTAATATGATACTTCAAAAGAATTTCTGACAAAATGAGTTAAATTATATGTACTTTTGTTGATATACCCAAATGATTTAAATACTTATAATAAGTTCCTTTTATCAACTAAATGGACGGGATCCTATATGGAGTCAATAATAAATCAGGCTTTAAATAAGCACGAGAAGGATGAAACATCTGAAAAAGAAAAACCCAGAGGAAAAACGATAGAAGATGTCGATGAAGAAAAGATCGAAGGAGCTCCTGAAGATGAAGAGCTTCGGGATTTACTCGAAACACTAGAAGTCAAAATTCGAATATTTGGCTGTGGTGGAGGAGGATGCAATACTTTAGATCGTCTGACACAAGAAGGTATCAGCGGAGCTGAATTAATTGCATGCAACACCGATGCAAAACATCTACTTCATACTCATGCTCAGAAAAAGGTTTTGATAGGCAAAAACACCACTAGAGGATTAGGTGCGGGTGCTAGACCAGAAGTAGGTGAAGAATCTGCTAGGGAATCAAAAGAAGAATTAAAGAAATACATGGAAGGTGCTGATATAGTGTTCATCACAGCAGGTATGGGAGGAGGTACTGGTACTGGTGTAGCACCTGTTGTTGCTGAACTAGCAAAAGAAGAAGAGGCACTTGTTATGGGTGTAGTTACACTTCCTTTTGAAGGTGAAGGTAGAGAAAGGATGAAGAATGCCAAAAGAGGCCTTTCTAAACTAGAACGATACTGTGACACAACTGTTATAATACCCAATGATAAATTATTGGAATTAGTACCTAATCTTTCTCTTAACGCTGCATTCAAAGTTGCAGACGAAATATTGATGGAATCTATCAAAGGGATGACCGAAATCATCACAAAACCAGGTCTTGTGAACTTGGATTACAACGATGTTAGAACCATAATGGATGATGGCGGTGTCGCCATGATCGGTATCGGTGATTCAGATGATCCAAACAACAGGGTCGACGACGCAGTTAATCAAGCTATCGGTTCACCATTGTTAGGTGAGATCGACTTGAGCGATGCAAACGGCGCACTGATCAGGGTTACAGGTGGTCCAGACATGACCGTAACCGAAGCAGAAAGAGCTGCAGATTTAGTGAATGAAAAGATATCCGGCGACGCAAGAATAATTTGGGGCTGTAATGTCGAGGAAGATTTAAAGAACACAATGAAGATCTTATTGGTTATAACAAACGTTCATTCAGAATCTGACCAATTAGCCCATGAATCTATGATCGGTTCCGGCGACGGAATAGATATGGTAGATTAGGAAAAATATACAGCAAAAAACATTTACCCCCTTCTATTTATTTTAATTATATATGTTAGCTAAAGGGTCTTTAAAACCAATATCAATTTCATCAATACCAGTTTTCATCACAATAATTTTAGGATTCTTTGTGTGGCCTCCAAGTTATTATTTTACAATATTATTCTTGATATTGACTCTAGGCGTAGTTATATTTTTTAGAGACCCAGACAGAACTATCGGTGAGGGGTTGGTTTCACCTGCTGATGGAAAAGTTATATTGGTAAATAAGGATATCAATAGGATAGACGTATTCATGAATATCACCAACGTACACGTAAACAGATCACCATATTCAGGAAAGGTAAAAGATACAAAAAGGATCGATGGAAAGTTTAAACCAGCTTTTTCAGAAAAATCTGAGAACAATTTTAGACACATAATTACCTTGATCACCGATTATGGAACTATCAAGATCCATCAGATAACTGGATTTTTTGCTAGACGAATAGTGCCGTATCTCCATAAAGGTGATGAATTACAAAAGGGAGAGCGGATAGGTTTGATCCGTTTCGGGTCACGGGTTAGATTGGACCTTCCAGATAATGTAAATATAACCGCTGAGAAAGGTGATAAAGTGAAAGCAGGTGAATCTACAATAGGTGTTTGGAATGAAGATTAAAGAAACTTTAGGTTCATTAAACATCCCCGATTATGTTACCTTATCAAATGGTTTATTGGGATTCTTAGCGATCACTTATATTATTGATAAAAAATTCTATTTAGCTTCAATAATACTTATCATATGTATAGGATTAGATGGCCTAGATGGATATCTAGCTAGAAGATTAAACCTTGTCCATGAATTAGGTTCATATCTAGACATGGTTTCTGATACATTGTCATTTTGTTTCGCCCCTGCCATGTTAGTATATTCATCTTACTATGACCTTACTTTGGGTAGGGCGTGGCAATCACCTGTTAACGCACTGTCAACATTGGTCCCTATGATGGTCGTTTTTTTTGGAGTATTAAGATTATCTCGATTCGTTGATATACAGCAAGAAGATAAAATATACACCGGCTTACCTACCCCTTTGTTCACACTATTGATCGTATCCATAACGTATCTTTTTGGTTGGGGAGCAATATATGATGTCTCTTCTTACATCCCCTTATTTGTGATCTTATCTATTTCACTTCTACTTTACAGTAATCTACTTTATCCAAAATTGATCGGTGCTAAAAGGAAATCTGTTGGCCTTTTATTTTTATTTATAGCATTGATAGGATTTATTCTAACCAGATGGAGTATGGATATTGGTAATTTATTTATATGGATAACTTTATTTGTTTGTATATTGTATATAATATTTGGACTCGTCCTAGTTGATAGATATGACCACGAAAAAAGAAAAAATAGCTAACGGCTATTTTCAATGTAATAAAAGGGAAAGAGCAGCCTTTGAACTTGGAATAAAACTCGGTGCACTATTCCATCAATTCATAGGTGCACCAGTAAGTGAAGAAAACGCTGATATTCTAGCAAAAGCTATGGAAAAAACAACGGAAAGACAGGCTTATGTTAAATCAGCCCAAGTTCGTATAAATTTAGAAAGGTCAAAAGTTAAGAAGGAAAAAGGCATATTTGAATACACTACATTAACTGAAGACATGATAGAAGCAAAAGTACTTGTAGAATTTGATGGAGTACGAGCAAAAGGTGTACTCAAATACATCGAAGAGCTTAATTATCCTCTTATGTATATAGATAAGCTTGATTATTAATGAATACTTTAACATAAAAATGACAATGATCAGTGAGTTTAAACAAAATACTAGTATTAGAAGAGCGTTTAGGGATGGTAGATAAGATGGTCAAAAGTTTAAAGGTTGGTATTAGTGGTGTTATCGGTATCGGTAAAACTGACACTTTGAAAAGGATAATAAGCATGCTTTCTGAAGAAGGGGTGAATGTAGGAGGTATGATAACTGAACCTATTCTTGAGGATAACAGGCAAATGGGATTTCAGGTTATGAACTGGAAAACTAAAGAAAAAGCTGTTTTTGCACATCTTAGTCTTGATTCTCAAATCCGTATCAAGGGATATGGTGTGGATCTAGATGCTTTAAACCAGGTGGGTGTAAGAGCTGTAAAAGATGCTATTCGAAATGAAGACATGATACTGGTTGATGAAATAGGGAAGATGCAGGTAGAAAGCGAGGAATTTAACAAGATCGTTAAAATAGCTTTGAACGTAAACAAACCTATGATCCTTACATTCAATAAAAAATCCAGGAATCCACTGTTACAGGATGTAAGGAGACGGGATGATGTCAGGATGTTAGAACTGACCGACGTGAACAGAGATTTACTCCCCTACAAGGTAGTGGATCTTTTCAAAGAAGAAATGGATTAAAGTCCTAAATCACTTTGGAGGTTATTTGTGAATCTGATTAAAATTCGGGAAGGAAAAACCGATCTTCTAGTTCCCGAACATGAAAAAAAACTCGGTCCAAAAAGTTCTCGTACCAAAGTTTTTTACAACCCCTCTATGGAAATTAATAGAGATATATGCATATCCTTTTTAAAGGCACTTTGTGAGGGTAATGAAAGGATCATAGACGGTATGGCTGCATCTGGAGCTAGAGGTGTCAGGATAGCTAATGAAATAAATTGTGGTGCCGTTGTTGTCAATGACGTCGATAGCGATGCCTTTGATTTGATTGAGAAGAACATAAAACTAAGCGAACTAGAAAATGTGACTCCCAGTAAAGAAGCTATCGAAATACATTTACTAGAAAATCGGTATAAATACGATTATATCGATATCGATCCTTTTGGAACACCTGTTCCTTTTTATTCACCCGCTGTCAAAACCATATCTAACAGGGGTGTTATAGCAGTAACGGCAACTGACACTGCACCTTTATGTGGAACATATCCAAAAGTTTGCCAGAGACGATATTCCTCTAATTCAATCAATAACTGGTGCTGTCACGAAATCGGTCTCCGTATATTGATCGGTTTCTGTGTGAGAGAGGCGGCTAGATACGATAAAGGTGCTATACCTTTGCTATCGTATTACAATGGTCACCATTTTAGGACCTATCTGCAGATTATAGAAGGTGCAAAAAGGGGAAATCAAGCAATCGAAAAATTAGAAACATACTATTTTGACGAACTAGGATGGTACGAGGAGAGAGGAAAAAATAAAAACAGATTAAATGAAGCTGGTCCTCTCTGGTCTGGAAAGCTATTCTCTAAAAAAATCTTGAAAGAAATAGAACCTGTAGGCAAACTTGACGATGAAACGATCTCACTTTGGAAAAGTGAATGTAATATGCCTCCATTTTTTTATGATAGTAATGCTCTTGGTAGTTACTTTAAGATCGCTCCACCATCCATGGATGAATTAAAAGAAAGAGTACACGACAATGGATTTGAAGTTTCTAGAACTCATTTCAGGCCAACTGGATTTAAAACCGATGCAGGTGTAAATGATATAAAACACATCTTTGGATGACTTATCATTCTGAAAAAATAACTCTCGCATCAAATTCAACTACTGGACATTTACCCAAACAGGTTCTACAGGTATTACATTTTTCAGAATCGATGTAAATCCCATTATTAAATTTTAGAGCATCGTTGGGACACCTAGCAACGCAGATACCACATTCAGCACAATGCCTAGCTTTTATATGTATTTCATAGATATCTCCGTGATCTAAACCATGTTTTTCGAGTGTTTCCTTGAATTTATTTATATTTGATTTGTCAAATGTTTCTATTATGTCTTTGGATAATATTATATTTAGTAAATTTCTAGTTCTTTGATCTTCCATCATTTCAGGTATGGAAGGTTTTACTTCTTTTGAGGATATTTCGGTTGAAAAATTTTCATCAATCCTATCTAAAAGTATCTCTATTTCTTTAGGTACATCATTCCATCGCCAGAGTCCTAGTTCTTTCCAGATCTCAGGGAGTTTAGCCTTTTTTCTATAATTTTCTAAAACATCTTCAAATTTGTCATAACCTTCAAACCTTTCTTTCAGCGTTTCAAGCTCTTCAATGTCAGATGCTGGACAAACCCAACATCCAATTCTTTCGAACCCCTTTTCATATAAAGGGTTATAATCTGCATCTTTCAAAAACAAGTACATCCATACATGCAAAGCTGTCCAATCCTGTATAGGTGAAGCCGATCTTTGGCCAGGAACCCATGGATTGTTCCAGGTACTTCCTTTATCTTTTCTTTGCTCCGATTCATACCTACGTTGACCGATGAAAGATAATACACCATCGGAATATTCTTCATCTATCAAAAGAGCTGTTGGACCTAATTTACAAGTTTTGCAGCACCAACGATAATCTCTAGCTGATGGACCAAAATAATCAACATTATCCCAATAACCGCTTCTAGCTCTTTTGGAGAATAAGTTTAGATCATATTTTTCAGCTATATTTTGGACGTTTTCCACAGTTTCTGGTAATTCTATACCAGTGTTTATGAACATAAGATCTGGTTTTATACCTGTATCCATCACGAGATGTAATGTAGCTAAGGAATCTTTTCCACCACTGTAAGCTACAGCTGTCGGTAATTCAGTTTTATCGACTTTATCCTTGACGAAATCAACAGCTTTCATTACCCTTTTATCGATCAAAGGTTTATTCGCCTCGAGAACAGTGTCCCAATCAATTGATGTATCATTCAAAGTAAAATCTGAAACCCTCCAGCGATTTTTAACCGATTTTCCATAATCAGATTCTAACATTTTCGAGGCATCCATCTGAGCAGAACCGGCTGCGATTATATTTCCATGTTTATCTAGTATCAATACCTCGTCGTCTGTTTCTATATTTTCATCGGCTTCGATTATCCCTGGTGCTAATATACTAGCCCCATTCAATATTGGTTTTACCGCTCCATCATCGACTATAACAAATCCCTTCTTAGGTTGTGGCATATTTTTCCACGGTCTTATCAAAAATTCATAGGGTTCTTTACCTTCAGCTCTTTTGAATATGTTGTACCTTAAATTCCCCACCACATGTCCATCTATGATCACTTCATCCATCCTATCTATGTGAGGCGAATTGTTCAGAAGGATAACTTCTCTGTTCCCGAACAGTTCTTTGTAATAGGATTCACCCCATTGGTGATCAATAGTTTTCTCCAAGCGTTCCTTATCTAATGAGAAGGCAGGTCTTACGTCACCGGGTGGTGTTATCTTCACTTGTTCACCCTCAGATGAACAGATACCACACTGGCCTTCTTCGACTAATGGGATATTGCATTCCTTACACCAGTGTAAATGTAACTTACCTAATCTTATAATGGACATGAATTGATATCTAACATTATACAATAAAAGATTTAGGGTGGTTTGTTATTATTTTATCAATCAACTGGAATCACAGTCTTTTCCGGCAGTTCTTTTTTCACTTTTTTAGCGGTAGAGCCTTCTATAATACTGGAAATAGGACCTTTTTTACTACTGTGGATGATAACATAATCAACACCGATTTGATTAAAATCTTGGATGATCTCATCGGATATCTCTTCTGTCTTTCTTAATCTAACTTCTGCTGGAATGCCCATAGCTTCAACCATTTTTATCAAATTCTCTGCATGCTCGTCAGCTTGGTTCTTTTTTCCTTCTCGAACCGTTTCCAAAAAATCTTTTTTTTCTTCCATCCCTAAATTGGCGTCCACCAGTTCCGAGGTAGAATCTTCTTCTATGATCTTAGATATGATTATCCTATCTGGTTGGATTTTTAAAATATATTTTCTAATCTTACCTAGGGTATTTCTATCGTACTCTTCCCTATAACTTGCGATTAACAATATTTTTTCATCGCTATACTGGCCTTTAGGCATTAAGTTCCTCCATTGCCAGAGTCTACTTATATCAGCCATATATCAAATTAACGAATTATATATACTTTTTGTCTGTAATCCAGGGAATATAAAATCTTTTTAAATTACGAGTCCGGTGGATTGAAATAATAGTGTAGATGTATTTTATATGTCCTGCATAGAAGGTCACGGGGAGTTTCCCAGGACTATGAACCGTGATGCAAGTGCGGGACATGGTTCTGATGGGTCCCCTTGTGAGGTCAGGACGTGACGTCCTTCTATGAACAAGGACCAACCCCAGAACCGGACAAACCCCTGGCTAGAGTCAGGAGGGGGAGATGGACGTCCCCTACGATGAACCTTACTGTTACAGCCAGGGGACAACTTTACAATCGAGATGATACATATCAGTAAAAAAATAAAAAGGTGCCCTAAATGCGGAAGCACAGATATCGTATCAGAAGCTGGTATGATGACTGGTTACAAATATCATTGTCGAAAATGCGATTACGTAGGAGCTCTGATTCTGGAAGAATATCTAGAAAAAGAAACTGATAAATAATATCTAGTAACCATCTCTTATGCGAACATGACCTGTTTTTTAATTTTTCTTTCTGGAGAGTCGCTAAGGACCTTATCTATAGCCTTTAGAAAATCATCATAATTAGTTCGATCTCTATCGTCTCGAATTGAGAACATCCCAGCTTCAGTACATATCGCTTTGATATCAGCACCACTGGCGTTCTCTGTTTTCTTAGCTAGGTCATCTAGATTTATATCTCCATCCATAGACATTTTAGTCATATGTATTTCAAATATTTTCCGTCTAGCGTCTTTATTAGGTAATGGTATCTTGATAATTCTATCGAATCTACCCGGCCTAAGAAGAGCTTTATCTAAAAGTTCTGGCCTATTAGTTGCGCCCATGACTTTGATATCACCGATAGAATCGAATCCATCAAGTTCTGAGAGTAACTGCATCATCGTTCTTTGAACCTCTCTATCACCAGAGGTTGCACCTTCTAATCTTTTCGTAGCAACTGAATCCAACTCATCAATAAAGATTATAGTAGGTGCTTTATCCCGAGCCATATCAAATAGCTCTCTGACCATTCTAGCACCTTCACCGATATACTTTTGAACTAATTCAGATCCAACGAACTTTATAAAAGTTGCATTCGTACGATTAGCTGCTGCTTTAGCGATCATGGTCTTACCCGTACCGGGCGGACCAACAAGAAGGACGCCCTTAGGTGGTTCGATACCGACTTTTTTAAATTTCTCTGGGTAAAGCAGTGGTTCTTCTATTGTTTCTTTCACTTCAAGGATTTGGTCGTCCAATCCACCTATGTCATTATATGTAATCTCTGGTTTGGACACTATTTCAGCACCCATCACATTAGGATCAGCAGAGGGTGGTAATGTTTTTACAATAGATAGAGTTTGTTTATTAAGGGCAACTCGAGTGTCCGACCTGATTAGGTCTTTAGGCAAATAATCTGCAACATTTACGATGAAATCTGGTCCTGTAGAGCTTTCGATTACTGCCTGTCCATTAGGTAAAGATTCCTTGATGGTTCCTACTATAAGTGGTGGTTTCTTCAAACGGGCTATCTCTTTTTTTATCTCTCTTGTTTCTCTTTTAAGCCGTTCTAACTCAGTCCTCACATAGTCATTATTGAAACCTTGTGTATTAGTTTCTTCTAGAAGCTGCTCGTGTTTCTTTTGAATTTCATCGATTTTCTGCGTCAGCTTTCTAGAACTATCCCTTATGTCTTCTTCTTCCAAATGACCACCAAATTTCTTGTATTTTTTCATGAAATTAGTTTGTTATAAAGGTTGTGGTTATATTCCAGAACCGTCGCCAAATCTAAATTTGAACTAATTTGTTCAATCTTTTTAGTGCATATTTTTTATCTTTCTCCCCTACTTTAGCCTGTTCCAAAACAGTTCTAAGTTTACTAATAGTCGAGTTGTATATATCTTCATCAACAGGGAAAGGTGTTCCATCTTTACCACCGTGTGCAAAACTGTATTTGACAGGGTCTTTCCAACTCGGTTTTGAACCATATACTAGATCGGATACCAATGCTAGTGCTCGGATCTTTTTGGGACCCATGCCCTTCAAAGATATTAATTCTTCATAATCCTTCGGTTGGATCTCGTAAGCCCTCTTGAGAGTTTCCCACCCCCTTTTTGATATGTCTATATCTAATACCTGATGACGCATAGGCATTTCGTAATTTTCAATGAATGAGTCAAGCGAGGTTTGATTTTTTCTTCTTAAGTATTTTTTCAAATGTTCTGGATTATCATTGATAAGATCGACACTTATACCTCTGGATTCCTCGCTTCTTTTATCTGTCATGTTCAAAACATTGTTTCCCTTTTTATCACAACAGACACCTTTATGGGGTTCATCGATGAAACCATTTAACTCATCTGAGATCCAGTGATATCTTCTAGCATAAGAATTCTTATCGTTCATGCCCTGCTGAATTACACCCCAATCTCCTTTTTCAGTAACTATAAAAGAATGATGATATAGCTGATATTGATCCTGTATGCAACCGTTGTCCACTTTTGCAGCTAGTTTAGAGGCGTATGACATCTCTTCACACCTTTTGGATTTGATCTGAAAGTAATTTTCTAGGTTTCTAATTTCTTTAGGGGTATTTCTACTAGCACGTCCTTTACCCCCGAGTATTGCTATTCCGTGTTCCTCTGGATCGAGTGCTAATTTAAGAGCACCACATGTAGTCGTGGTTGTTCCACTTGAGTGCCAATCAAAACCAATAGTACACGAAAGAGCCTGGAACCAGTATGGGTCAGTAATGCGTTTTAGAAATTCCGCTTGATCGTACTCTTCTATCAAAACCTCAGTAATGCATCTACTGAGTTCAACCATCTTATCGAATAACCATCGAGGTACCCTTCCATTATGTAGAGGAAGGTTTACAGTACCCTTATTCCTCATAGTTGTAAATCTTTAAGAAAAGACTTAGTCTTTTTGGAAAGAGATGTAAAAACTGAAAGTGAAAAATGATTTATAAAGGCTTCCTAAATTGACAATAGATGTGCAACGGGAATAAGCTGATGGATATATACAAACTACTAAAAAACAGATTTGGTGAACAGAATTGGTGGCCCGCTGAAAGTGAATTTGAAATGATGGTGGGTGCGATATTGACACAAAACGTCAGTTGGAATAACGTGGAGATAGCTATTGAAAATTTAAAAGACGATGAAATGTTAGATCCCTTAGCTATAAAAAATTCCACTTTAAAAAAAATCCAAGAACTTATCAAACCCACTGGATTTTATAAACAAAAGTCTAAAAGATTAAAACGATTGGCACGTGCGGTGATTGAAAATGGAGGATTAAATACTCTATTTAAAAAAGATAATCTCAGGGAGTTTCTTTTAAATGTAAAAGGGATAGGCCCTGAAACCGCTGATAGTATAATATTATATGCTGCAGAAAGACCTAAATTCGTTATTGATTCCTATACTAAACGGATTTTGAAGAGGGTGATGAATCACGAGGGGAACTATCAGGAATTACAACGGTTTTTTGAATCCAATCTTAATACGGATTCAAAACTGTACCAGGAATATCACGCCTTGATAGTAGAACTAGGGAAAACATACTGTAAGAAAAATCCTATTTGTGATTCATGTCCACTTATAGAAATATGTGAATTTGGTAAAAAGTAATTCTACTTTCTATTTAGGAATATTCGTTTCCATCTTTTTATATCTCTTTTTAAGCTGCTGTAAAAAGATGGAAAGTACACTACACTCAACAATATAGCAATGATCAATACGGCGATATAAAATACTTCTCTGTCAGCTCTATAAGCCTCGATCCCCCCTATTATGAATCCGAGTTCATCAACTATCAAACCCAGTCCAAGTCCATATAAAATAGAACTGATCCTGACTATGCTTCGACTCCAATAATTTATAGACAACCATGCAGCTAAGGATATCAGAATGATACCATAAGTGATATGGTGAATATGGTAACCACCTAACACTACATTTCGACCTATTGTTGTAGGAGGTGGCGTGGTTTCGTGAGCCCCCAGATATATTACCCACAATCTAGCACCGACAAATGATATCAAAAAAGATATGCACATCAAGAAGGGGACCGAACTCCTATTTTTATGGATTTCATTTTTAAGTAATCGGGGAACTAAAGTCAATCTCTTCAAGACCTTTTCTTTTGCAGACATGGTTATCTATTTACCTATGTTATTCTTTTTCGTTTAAAATAAATATTTCGATGATTTTCTCAAACGATATAAACTTCACATTCCTCCGTTTTATATATTGAATAATTTGTTCGATAATATTCTAAAGCATGAGGATTGAATCTATGAGGTGTGACTCCTGGGGAGGTGGATACACCTTTCAACATATCTTGGTCCCATAATATGTAACTAATATTTAGTGTAGTCAATTCTTCACGTATATCCGAAGGGTCTGACGAGAAATACAGATGATAACCTTGAGTCCAAGTTAAGTTATTATTACCCACTCCAAAAAGAACTGCGCTCATCCTGTGATCTGTGGCTATTTTCTCTTCAATACCACGGGTCCAAATACCCGCTTCTACGTCTTTCCAATCACTGCCTTCCTGATATCCGCTAATACTCTCTTGTTCAGGATACGTGAAAGGGATCGACCATATAAGAAGAAACGCGATTAAAAGTACCAATATCGTACTTTTACTTTTTCCCTTAAAAGGATTATAGAGATTGAATATCTGGATTATACCCAATCCCAATAGGATGGACAAAGGAAGTAGTAAAAACGAAAGCTGTCTCATAGGAAGTAGTGATGAATCTTCTGTTACCACTCCTAATATCATCGAAAGAGTGGCAAACAAAAACCATCCTACTACGTGTATTCCATCTCTAAATATTTTAATTATTTTCCTAGCTTCAACCGCTAGAATTCCTAAAAGTAATAGAGGAAAATAAAAAAATACCTGATAACCGAGTTTAAAATTCCTACCAGGTACTCTATAAAATCCAGCGAACAACAATAATGTTGTACAAATTATAAGAGAAGGTATTGCAAACTTTAAAAAAGTCTTTATATTTTGTTTATGAATATTGATAGGTAATACATAATCTGATTTTCTCCTAAATTTTATTAATACGTATGCTACAAAAAGCAGTAGGTATGGGGCTATGATTATCGAATATGAGGGAGTGTCTAAAGCCTGATATATCCTATTTTGACGGAATGGATCCGCATATAACATCCAGTATAAAATGGCAGTAGTGGTTAGTAAGATATAAGTATAAAATTTATAGGTGTTGGTAACATCCGACCTTCTCTTCACAAATTCCGAGAAAAAGACACCCCCTAGAATGAATAAGATCGAAAAGTAAGTGGTGAGATGATGTGTTACTACTAAAGCTGCTGCTGTAGGTATTATCAAAAAATAAACCTTTTTACTTTTCTTAGAAAGGATTATAAAAAACACCAGTAGCACTGCCATGAGAAAGAATCCTACTGTCTCTGGTTTGGGTTGCGAATAATTATAAACAAAAGGAGCTAAGACACCGAGAAACATAGATGATACAAGTGACGGTCTCCATGATTTAGTTATCTTATAAGATAATAAGAAAACAAGTAGTGGAACGAAAGATGATATTATCACGGGTATGAAGGTAGTACTGTCAAGTAATGAAGTATTCGAGGTTAAATAAAAAGAACCACTCAAAACAAACATACCTGGAAAATAGGGATAAGCTTGCCCCCAACCATCTATACTAAGATAGGACGAGCCAGTGTTAACCCATTTTTGAGTATAATAAAAGTATTCTCCGAAATCCATACCCCACATAGAATACCTAAAGAGAGGTATCGTTCTCATTAATAGAGAGAACAATGTTATCGATAAGAGTGATAACAGGATTACCTTGTATCTATTTTTCATCGCTTAAGAGATATAATTACAATACTTTATTATTTTTCCTAGTCAACTTCTTGAAACAAAAATATATTAAATATCATTGTGTTAGAAAAATCATGACCGATCTATCTCATAGGTACTCTAGACATACCGTATTAAAAGAAATCGGAGATGAAGGACAGAGAAAAATTAGCGAAAGCAAAGTTGCTATACTAGGCCAAGGCGCCCTCGGAACAGTTATGACAGAAGGACTCGCCCGAAGTGGTGTTGGTGAGATAGTTATCGCAGATAGAGATTTTGTAGAATTGTCGAATCTCCAGCGGCAGGCTCTTTTCGATGAAAACGATATCGGAAAGGCAAAAGCCGAAGTCGCGGCAGAGAAATTGAAAAAAATAAACTCTGATATCAAAATAAATTCACATGTTTTAGACATCAATACAAAAAATATTGAAAAATTGATCGATGGTTCGGACCTTGTCATGGACGCTTCAGACAACATGAAACTTAGATTTCTGATAAATGATGCCTGCATAAAACATGATATCCCATGGATATACTCTGCTGTACTTGGAACCTATGGTATGACCATGAACATCACTTATGAAGGGGCACCATGTCTTCGATGTCTAATACCTGAACAACCTAATAGTGAAAGTATGGGAACCTGTGCCTCGGAGGGAGTTCTTTTTTCACTCCCTAGAGTTATCGCCAATATTGCAGCAACTGAGGCTATTAAATT
Organism: Candidatus Saliniplasma halalkaliphilum; assembly: GCA_019594235.1. GTDB lineage: Archaea > Thermoplasmatota > Thermoplasmata > Halarchaeoplasmatales > Halarchaeoplasmataceae > Saliniplasma > Saliniplasma halalkaliphilum. The sequence continues at coordinate 54,715 of JAFDTG010000001.1, forward strand.
TATAGTGGGTAGGGAAAACAGAAAAGAACTATTAACTGTGGATATCTGGCGGAACGAATTTGACTTTACCAAAGTTAGAAAAAAGGACGATTGTGACTGCTGTGTAAATAAAGATTTTAGATATCTTGAAGGGAAAGACGATGAGACCGTTGAACTTTGTGGACGAGACGCAATACAAATAATACCATCCGATAAAGATAAAGTTGATCTCGATAGTTTAGTTAAAAGGTATAGAGATGCGAAAAAGATCGGACAACATCTAGTCCGATTAAATGTTGAAGGTTACGAGTTAAATATCTTCAAGGACGGTCGAATAATAGTGAAGGGAACCGAGGATGTTAACAAGGCAAAAAGTCTATATTCAGAATACATCGGCAGATAATATTCTTTAAATTAGGGTTTAAAATATTCTAAACTTTCTATAAGTGGGTTTATCTGTATCTTTTTTTCTTCACGTAAAACTTCATCGTTAGAACTCTTTATCCTTGGTCCAGAGGGTGTGAGTAGACAGCAAACTGCAGGTTTTATGGATATATCAAATGTTCCGATCTCTTTAGCTATATCAATTATCTCATTCTTGTCTAGACCGATCAATGGTCTGTGGATGGGGAGATCAACAGCCTCATCTTCAGTTGCCAAATTAGATAAAGTTTGAGAAGCGACTTGCCCTAGAGATTCACCGGTAGCTATCGAGGAGGCTTCGAGGTTTTCTGCTAACTTCTCTGCAGCTCTGTACATCATACGTCTGCAAAGTATACATCTAAAGCTGGATTCCGTATTCTTTGTGATCAACTTATGAATATCTTCGAATTTAGTTCGGTAAAAAACAATATCAGGATGAATTTCTTTCAATCTATCGACCAGTTTGTCAACATTTTTTATGGTCTTATCATCGGTGAAGGGTCTATGGTCTATATTTAACAATATGACTTTTGCCCCTGCCTCAGCGAAGAGATGTGCGGCAACGGGAGAATCTATCCCTCCTGACAGCAAAACAACAACCTTTTGTACCATTAAACTGGTCGAAAGCGTAAGATGTATATAAGATTAGGGAAAAATGGGGTATGTCGAACAAAAAGCTTATTATATAACTTTGTTTTGGGTAGATGGATTAGTAAATATGACAAGGGAACACACTCGATTTGAAAAGGCTAGGATCATAGGCGCAAGATCTCTGCAGATATCTATGGGAGCTCCGTCTCTGATTGATGTCCCAGAAGATATGGTAGATCCAGTGGATATCGCTGTGGCCGAGTATGAAAAAAGTGTAATACCGATCTCAATTTTAAGAGAGGAATAACAATGGAAGAAACTATGGTTGAAGACGAAGAAGATATGCTGATACTAGAAGATCAATATTTGACCGCAGGTGTCCATATAGGAACGCAACAGAAAAGTGCTTCGATGGAGCCATTCATTTTTAAAGTTAGAGATGATGGTCTCTTCGTTCTGGATGTTAAAAAAAGCGACAGTAGGATAACATCTGTTGCAAAATTGTTATCACGTTATCCTCCTGAAAGAATCCTCTTAGTTTCAGCTAGACAGTATGGTAAAAAGCCTATCGAAGAATTTTCTGAAATAGTTGGTACCATGAGTATCGCTGGTAGATTCATACCTGGCTCTCTCACCAACCCGTCATTACATTCCTTCATCGAACCAGAGATAATGGTTGTAGTTGATCCAGCAGCAGATAGACAAGCTGTTAGAGAGGCTGTAGGTATAGGTATTCCAATAATAGGACTTGTAGATACCAATAACAGACTGGAAAATATAGACGTAGCATTACCAACTAACAACAAAGGTAGGAAAGCTCTCGCATTGGTATTCTGGTTACTTTCAAGAGAAATGGCTATGATTAAGGGCGATATAGAAAAAAGAGAAGATTTCCCCTTTGAAGTCGAAGATTTCGAACAGGAATTATAGCTAAAAACTCATTTTTTTCATTTGTTTTTGGTATGGGATCTGATCATTTAGTATAATCTCACCGTTTCCAGATTTTTAGGAGTCCTAGTTTCCATTCCATACTTTTTATAGATGGTACTAGCTAAATTAGTACACTTACCTTCTTCACCATGGCTAACTATAACTCTTTCTGGGTTAGGTTTCATTCCACTTATGTAATGAAGTAACTGTATTCTATCGCTGTGACCTGAGAATCCTTCACATGTATAGACTTTCAATTTAACTTTTATATCGATCGGATCTCCATTTTGTGTTAAAGTGATGTGATCATACTCTTTTTGGATTTTATCTCCAATGGTTCCATCTGCTTGATACCCTACGAATATTATAGCAGTTTCAGGATCATCTCCCCATGCTTTGAAATACTCTAACACTGGTCCTCCATTCATCATACCGGCGGTGGCTAGAACTATAGCAGGCTCGGAACTATCACATATCTCTTCTCTCATATCCCTGCTGTCCACTTGCTGGAATATATCAGATAAGAATGGATTTTCATCCTGATGGAATATCTTTTTCTTGAGTTTGTTATTTAAAAATTCCGGATATGCTGTATGAATAGCGGTAGCTTCCCATATCATACCATCTAGGTACACTGGTGCTGTAGGTATTTCACCTTTATTCATGGCTTCCTCTATCACCAGCATTACCTCCTGTGATCTACCTACGGCGAACACAGGAACAAGTACCTTTCCACTACCATGAGTTAGATGCTGTTCTAAAATATCTTTCAACTGTGCAACTGCATCTCTCCTGCTGGGTTGTAGATCATGATATCCCCCATAAGTAGATTCCATAACGACAGTTTCAACTCTAGGGAACTTGTTAACAGCTTGATTAAATAACCAAGTATTGTCATATTTTATATCACCAGTGAAGGCAACATTATAGTCTCCATCACCTATATGGAGGTGTGCAACAGCTGATCCCAAAATATGACCTGCATTGTGAAGTGTTAATCTTATATCTGGTGCTATATCTGTGGTTTCTCCGTACTCCAATGGAACAGTATGTTTTACGGCCTCTCTTACGTGAGATGATTTGTAAGGAGGTTCTCTAGCCTCTCCGACAGCCACTTTAATATAATCTAGTTGTAGAAGAGCGGCTAGGTCTCTAGTAGGTGGGGTACAATATATAGGACCCTCAAATCCATATTTATAAAGTGCTGGGGCTAAACCACTATGATCAAGATGAGCATGGGTAAGAATAATAGCATCAATACTATCTAAAGGTAGCAGTTCCGGAGCATTCAGGTAAGGTGTTCCATCATCATCAGAAGATACATCTGCACCACAATCGACTAAAACCTTACTGTCTCTTGTGTGTAATAAATGAGCGGACCTTCCTACTTCTCTGTAGCCTCCAAGAGCAGTTATTCTTGCGAAAGTTTCCCCAGATCTGGTATCTCTGTTTATTTTTCTACCAAGTTTATTGAGGAATTTTCTCCTTTCACCCCGAACTGCTCTCAAATAACTTCTAATATCCTTTACAGTTTTTGAAGGTATAGGCGGGGCACGAACAACGTCTGGTGCCCATCCGGTTTCTCTTTTAATTTCATTTAAAATCTTCCCTTTTTTACCTATTGCTATACCAGGAGCCTCAGCTTCGATAGTAACTTCCCCTAAATCTTCTTTAAAAAATATGTCAGTTGTCTTAGCTTCTTCTGGAATTATCTCTTTGATTTTACTTTCTGCTTCTTCTGGAGTATCTAATAATGAAGGATCTGGTCTGATCGAAATCCTTCTCTTTACTTTTTCTGCAAGCTTTTTAACTGTTCCTGATTCTTTCGTGAATTCCTCTAAATCTTTGGTGTAAATAACGATAGTCGAGCCTTCAAACTCGATATTGGTTACACTCACAGGTTTAGATAATACTTCACGAATCGCTTCTTTTGCATCGTTCAAAATGTCTTCCACACTCATATAGTTCACTCTTTAAATTGCTGTTAAATCTAGTTTATGAAATGTATTTTAGTAAACAGATCATAAAGGAGGTAAATTTTGTTTCTCCTTACGTACATTGGATATACGTTTATCGATATCTTCATCTTCGATCTCTTCGAAACCCTCTTCCTTGGTGATTTTAGCTACACGAATTCCGTCTCCAGAAGCAGAATCTCTGCTGCTTGAAACGAGTAAACATAAAACCGCTAAATCCACTCCTTCTTCAATACTCATACCTTCTTTGTAATGATCTTCAAGAACACCATAAACAAATGGGGAACCTGATCCCTCAGAAACGTAATCATCCGAGATGGCTCCACCTGCCATGTCCAAGGAGTAAACATGTCCACCATTAGTATCTACGCCACCTAATAATAGGCCTACAAAGTAAGGCATCATTCTTCGACCCAATAACATATTTGAAAGTAATGTCGAAGCAGCTTTAACAGTCATATCCCTGTTTCTTTTTAATCTATATAACTCTACTTCAGAACTAAGAAACCTTGATATGGCTTGTCCATCCCCAACAAGGCCAGAAATGGTGAGTGCCATATTATCTCCAATTTGGAAAAGTTTCCGTGTATCTTTATGAGCAATCATATGACCTTTGGTAGCTCTTTTCTCAGTAGCAAGAACTACTCCTCCGTTACAAACAATTCCTACGGTCGTAGTACCTTTCTTTTTCATATTATCAATTTCATTCATGTTTTCACACTCAACCCAATCATATTAAATTATATCTCAATTAGTCTTTATTAATAAAAGGTTTTCTAAAATCTCTACATTCATTTAAGAAAAACTATTATTTATGTGTTTCCATCACAATAGCTATTATTCTTGAAAATCTCTTTTCCAATTTAAAAATGTTGGTTAAACATTTTAATAATAGGAATACATTGGAGTGGCTGTGTTTGATATAGAAGCTAAACTTTTGTTGACTACTGCTCTGTTAGTCACATACCTGATTGGAATTATCATTTTCAAGCCTCTGCTACAGAAACTAAGAAAGGAAGGTTTTACCGGTAGAGACATGTATAAACTTGGATATCCATCGGTTCCAGAGATGGGAGGGATCGGGATCGCTTTTGCGTACCTTACCGGTCTGCTTTTTTTAAGTTCATTCCATGACATCCCATCTATATCATATATCGTTACATTTGTACTCATTTTGTACTTCTTTTTTGGTTTAGTTGATGATATAGTAGGTGTAGGTGGAGCTTTTAAATTCACACACAGCGAAATCGTTAAGATATTGATTCCGCTCTTTTTTGCTTTCCCTTTGATAAGATACGTAGGTACATCGATTTATCTCCCCTACTTAGGGGTAATGGAATTTGGATTAGTATATATGATAATAATACTGCCAGTTTTCATAATGGTATGTGCGAACCTGGTTAACATGTTTTCTTATTATAATGGGCAGTCCGCCGGAACCACCTTGATAGTGCTTTCATTCCTTACTTTAAAATTAATTGAAACCGGGAAAACAGATATCCTATTTTTTTTATTCCCATTTATGGGTGCTACATTATCTTTTCTTTCATACAATATCCATCCGGCAGGAGTTTTTCCTGGCGATTGTGGTGATATGATCATGGGTGCCATGATAGGTATAGTTGCGGTATTGGGTAATTTAGAATTATATACATTCATTTGTCTCCTACCTTTAACTATCAACTTCCTGATGGTGTCATATTGGTTCCTTTCTGAGAGAGGTGAGCGTCATGAAAAGTTTGGTAAAGTGGATAAAGATGGTAACATAGATCCACCAAATGCAAAAACCCTTGTTTGGTTATTTCCAAATATCTGGCCTTTAGATGAAAGAAAAACAACACTCTTGATGTATCTGTTAGTTTTTGTCTCTTCTCTTTCTGCATGGGTATTATTTTAATACCCCTTGTGTATCTATGCAAATAATACTTATATATAATGAATGTGTGAATGAAGTACGCAAATACGAATTTATGAAAACCGATAAATGAGGATTTAATATGATAATCGTGTCTCTCTCGATAATGGTCGCCTTTTTTGTTTCTCTGCTTATTACCAAATGGCAGATAAAGAGTTTTGGGCATGCCGGGATAGATGGGACCGATATGCATAAAAGACACAAACCCCGTGTTCCCGAAATGGGAGGTTTATCGGCTATAATGGGCTTCGTTATCGGTTTATCTTTATTTTTAAGTGATAAAAGAGGTCTGAATGAACCTATATTCCTCACAGCATTGATCGGTATAATCGGAGCGGGTCTGATCGGCATGGTCGATGATATGGTTCGAGTTCGTCAAAGAGTTAAAGCCTTTTTACCTTACCTTTTTACGATCCCATTCGGAATAAATATGATGGGGTATCCTCTGGAAGTTTTTGGTTTTACAATAGATAATCCTTATCTCATCTTTTTAGTAGTACCATTTGGTGTAACGTGTGCTGCAAATGCATCTAACATGCTCGAAGGATTCAACGGATTAGGTGCAGGATTATCTATAATAATATCGACTTCACTGGTGATTTTAATATATTTACAGGGTGGTCCAGATCGAGGATTCTATATTTTATTCCCTCTCCTTGGGGCAGTGATGGGATTCGGTGTTTTTAATCTATACCCATCTTTAATCTTTCCAGGAGATACTTTTACCCTATTCAGTGGAGCTGCGATAGGAATAGCTGCCATAATAAGTGGTCTTATCACGCCAGGTATTATAATGTTCATCCCTATGATACTGGAATTCTTTTTAAAGTTCAAAGGTGGTTTTAAAGCTGAAAATTTTGCACGACCAGATAAAGATGGTTATCTGAAAAGTAGAAACGATAAGATCGAGAGTTTGACTCACATCCTGGTTAAGTATTTCAGATTGAAAGAATGGCAATTGGTATCTATAATATGGGGGATAGAAATCGTACTTTGCTCTTTCGTAATAATTTTCTATATCTTTATCTTCTAAATTTTTTCATTATCAACATCAACCAAGAAATATAATAACAGTAATCCCATTTAGTAAAATATGTATCGTTTAGAATGTAAGTGCATGCTCAAAAAAGAAGATAAATTCATACTGGGTGAAGGTAGAAAAAAAATATTAGAGTTAGTTTCTGAAACGGGATCGATAAAAGAGGCAGCCAAGGAGATGGGAATGTCTTACAGACATGCATGGGGTATAATAAAAAAAATAGAAGAAGGGGCCGGAAAAGAAATCGTGGTTTCTAAAAGAGGAGGAGAGAAAGGCGGAGGGACTAGATTATCAAAATTTGGTGAACAATTGTTGGAGATCTATAAAGAAATGAAAAAGGAGCATAGAGGCGATGTATATTTGAACCCTGCTTTAACTGTGGATGGAATCATAGAAAAAGATGGTGAAATTCTTCTTATAAAAAGGAAAAAAGATCCTTTCAAAGATAAGTATGCGCTTCCAGGAGGTTTTGTTGAATACAAAGAAAAGGTGGAAAGTGCGGTGACTAGAGAGATTGAGGAAGAAACTGGTCTAAAAACAGAAGTAAAAGAATTGATCGGTGTATATTCTGAACGTGGAAGAGATCCCAGGGGACATACCGTTTCAGTAGTATATTCATTAGGTGTTAAAGGTGGTCCTATTTCTAGCGGCAGCGATGCTAAAGAAGCAAAATATTTTCCCAAATATGAGCTTCCAGAACTTGCTTTCGATCACAAAAAAATAATCAAAGATTATTTACTTCTTTCTCGTGATTAGACGATATCTTGTCTTAGTTCCTTCTAGTTTTCCGCTAAGCGTCTTTACGATATTTGCGTATTCATCGGAATTATTATAATTCTTTGCAAAATCATACTGGCCTACAACAGGTTCAAATCCCATGTTTTTCATCTTTTTTATAACGACTTCCGCTGGTGTTCCTTCACTAGAAAAATACAATTCAATATATAATTTCATAACAGTGTTTAGAAATGCAATTAGGATATATAATTATTATGGTCCAGGTTGTTTAGTGGGTAATACTTAATATAACAGGCATAATTAGCTGATTGTTCATGCCAAGATGGAAGCATAAAAAGATAGCCAAAGACAGGATACACAAGTTGTTTGAAGAAGCAAGTAAAGCAGCGTTACAGGATGATATCGATCTTGCTGATAGATATGTAACACTAGCTCGGAAAATAGGCATGAAATATAACATAAGTATTCCATCTGAATATAGACGTAGAATCTGTAAGACTTGTTACTCTTATCTGTTCCCTGGAAAGACGTGTTATGTAAGAATAAATAAGGGAAAACTCGTCACAAAATGTTTAAAATGCAAAACTATAAACAGGTATGTGATCAGTAAAAAAGATGTGGACAAAAATGGATAGAAAAGAAGCTAAAATTAAAGGCCAAGATTTGGAACCTTTAGTAAGGATCGGTAAAAAGGGAATCGATGAAAACATGATCGAAGAGATCGAAAGGCATCTAGAAGATAAAGAATTGATCAAAATTAAAATTCTAAGGAATAACCCGATTCAAGATATTGGAAAAATTGTAGATATGTTAGAGGAAAAGACAAATGGTAAAGTCATCGAAATAAGAGGTAAAACGGTCCTAGTTGCTGCAGAAGAAGATAGTTTATGATTTTTTAACTTCTATATCCAAAGCTTTGTGTTCCATGTATGCTGAATAGCTCCTAACATCTCTTATCTTTTTGATATTAGGTGTGTATCCACATCCACGGATCTTTTGTTTTATTTTTTTGATCCTTTCATCGAATTCTGTATTTTCAATGATCTCATAGTAATGGATCACACTTCTACCTCCAGCTGCTTTCAAAGCCGTGTCTAAAAATTCAAAAGAAGAATGAGGTAGATTCATGATGATCCTGTCAACTTTGAACTTCGGTGCCAAGTCTTTTGCATTTCCCTCATGTATCTCTACTAGATCTTCTACATTATTTCTTTTTACGTTTCTCTTGAGTAATGAGATAGCTTTAGGGTTGATATCGATGCTGTAAACTCGTTCTACATCTACATTCTTCGCTATAAGGATGCTGTAAGGCCCTACTCCAGCAAACATGTCAAGAACTTTTTCGTTAGGTTTGGTCATGTTAACGACTTTCCATCGCTCAGTGGCCAATCTAGGGGAGAAATAAGCATTTGCTACATCTATCTCGAATTCAGCACCATACTCCTTATGGACTGTAATCTGTTTATCTTTACCTGCGATGGTTTGAACTTGCCTAACTCTGAACTCACCTGAAACCCCTTTATCCTCCATAACAGTCTCTACATTCGGTTGAACTTCGAGTATAGCTCTACCTATGTCAGCTTTATAATCTTCTAATTCGTCTGGAATCTTGATAATGGCTATATCACCTATGATATCGAAGCTCGTAGGAAGGTATTCTACTAGATCAGATGGTAATTTGACTATATCTCTATAATCTCTAGACTTGCTTTCTCTATATTCAACATCCCTTTTAACGACTTCGTAATCTAAGTTTTCTTTTGGAATTTCTTTGATAGGTATGAACAGATAATCATCATCAGAAGTGATTTTACCCTTTTTCTCTAATATATTTTCTTCCAAAAGCTTATTTCTAACCTTTTCTCCTTCACTCTTAGGAACTTTCAAACACAACATATTAGAGAGGTTAAACGTATGGGAGAATTAATATTCATCGGTTTAGGGCTGTACGACGAAAAGGACATCAGTGTCAAGGGTAAAGAGATCGTTAAAGATGCCGATATAGTGTATTCAGAATTCTACACTAGTCATCTTGTCGGTACCGATTTCGATAAAATCCAGGATGAGATGGATGTCGAAATACAAGTTTTGGATCGTGAAGGGGTGGAACAGGAAGCGTTACCGATTCAGGAAGCTCAGGAAAAAATCGTGATATTTTTGACGGCTGGGGACCCGATGGCAGCAACAACCCACGTGGATCTTAGATTAAGAGCTGAAGAGAAAGGTGTGCGTACTAAAGTTGTTCATTCCTCGTCTATCTTTTCTGCAGCCCCGTCTATATTAGGTGTTCAACATTACAAATTCGGAAAGACGATCACACTACCGTTTTTTGAAGGCAAAGAGAGTTACCCAGAAAGTCCGTATGATGGTATTAGAGATAATAAAGAACTAGGTTTACACTCTCTGATATTGTTGGATATCAATGGAGAAGAGAAAAAATTCATGACGGTAAATGAAGGTGTGAAAGCTTTGATGCACATGGAGGAAGAGCAATCTAATAGAGTGATAACTGAAGATACTGTGGTCGCCGGTCTAGCAAGAGTAGGTTCATCGGAACCCGAATTGAGAGCAGGGTATCCAGAAGATATATTGAATCACGATTTTGGAGGAGGTTTACAGTGTATGGTGGTCTTTGGGGGATTACATTTCATGGAAATTGAATCTCTGATAGCTTTTGCCGATGCGCCAGAATCGATAGGGGAAGAGTAAAGTTAAGAGTTCTTAAAAATTAAGTAATATTTAAATATCGTATACATATGTGATTACTGTATGAACTGGGCAGTCTATGACTTCAAGATCATAATTAGCGAGTAAAGAACTCATCCGCCCAGTTATAATTTTGTTTTGTTTTTTTGGAGGATTTTTGATGAGTGAAAATAACGAAAAATTCAAGTCGCTGGACAAGGACGCACCATTACCTGAGAAGGAACAAGAGATCTTAGATTTTTGGAAGGAACATAAGATCGCTGAGAAAACTCGTGGAAGAGAAAGGGATAAGAAATTCGGTTTCACCGAAGGACCACCCACTGCCAACGGTATGCCCCATATGGGTCACGTTTTAACTCGAGTTGCAAAAGATGTTTACCTTCGTTATAAAACTATGGAAGGTTACCAGATCGTTCCGAATATTGCTGGTTGGGATACCCATGGTTTACCTGTGGAGATAGAAGTCGAGAAAGAATTGGGTATCGATACAAAAGAGGATATTTTGGAATATGGTTTGGAAAAATTCAATGAGCACTGTAAAGAGAGTGTATTCAAGTATCAAAAAGAATGGGAGGACATGAGTGAAAGGATAGGCTTCTGGATCAACTATGAAGATGCCTACGTGACCATGAAGGACGATTACATAGAAAGCGTCTGGTGGAGCCTTAAACAGCACTGGAAAAATGGTCTGTTAGAGAGGGGACACATGGTCGTTCCGTATTGTCCTAGATGTGGTACTCCCCTTTCTAGTCACGAAGTTGCACAGGGTTATGAGAAAACCGAGGACCCTTCGATATATATTAGATTTAAATTAAAAGATGATGACGCTTATCTATTGGCTTGGACTACTACTCCATGGACCTTGATATCCAATCTTTTACTGGTCGTGGGAAAAGACCTTGATTATGCACTTGTTGAATATGATGGTGAGAAGTACTACATGGCTGAAAAACTTGTAGATGAGATATTTGACGATGCTGAAATCATAAAGACATTGAAGGGTGAAGAACTGCTTGGGAAAGAATATCAGCCCATGTTTGATTACGTAGAGTCCGAAAGTAAAAGTCATTATGTTACTCACGCTGACTTCGTTAGTTTAGAGGATGGTACGGGTATAGTACATATCGCACCTGCCTTCGGCGAAGACGATTTTGAACTTTGTAAAGAAGAAGAAGTTTCACTTGTTAATCCAGTGGATGAAAACGGTAAATTTGTGGATAAAGTTACTGATTATGCTGGTAAGTTCGTTAAAGATGCCGATGAAGATATCATGAACGACCTAGAAGAGAGGGGCGACCTAATAAAAAGAACCAATGTTACTCACACTTACCCATTCTGCTGGAGATGTGAATCACCGTTACTTTACTACTCTTTGGAAAGTTGGTTCATCCGCACATCACAAGAAAGACAAAAACTGATTGATAATAACGAAGAAGTAAGATGGAAACCAGAACATCTCAAACATGGAAGGTTCGGAAATTTCCTAGATGAGTTAAAGGATTGGTCTCTCAGTCGTAATCGTTTCTGGGGAACACCCCTTCCCATATGGATATGCGATGAGGATCACCAACACTGCGTTGGAAGTAAAGAAGAGTTAGAAGAGATGGCTACTGAACCTCTAGAGGAAGATTTCGAGTTCCATAAACCCTGGGTTGACCGAGTAAAATTAAACTGCCCTGAATGTGAAGGTGATATGGAACGTGTTGATTATGTTATCGACTGCTGGTACGACAGCGGTAGCGCACCATTTGCTCAATTCCATTACCCCTTTGAGAACGAAGATAGATTCGAAGAAGCCTTCCCCATAGATTTCATAACTGAAGCTTTGGACCAAACTAGAGGATGGTTCTACAGTCTACTTTCTATAAGCTCACTTCTTTTTGACAAACCGGCGTATAAGAACTGTCTGACCTTGGGTTTAGTACTGGATGAAGATGGAGAAAAGATGAGTAAAAGCAAAGGCAATGCTGTAGAGCCCATGGAAACTTTAGACAATTTAGGAGCCGATGCTACAAGGTTATATTTCTTGAGTTCACCGGTCTGGAAATCAACGAAATTCAGTGAAGAATTGGTATCTGAAAAAATAAGCAAAACCATGAATACATTGATGAACGTCGTTTCATTCTTTACCAGTAACGCCAATATAGATGATTTTGAACCGGGAGAGTACGAGGTCAACGACGAAATAGACCGGTGGTTGATATCCAAGAAGAACAGTTTGATAAACGAAGTTAAAACTGGATTAGATGAACTAGAAGTCCATAAATCCACGCGTTCGATCGAAAAATTCATAGATGAACTCAGTAACTGGTACCTGAGAAGAAGCAGAAGAAGGTTCTGGGAAGGGACAGAGGAAGAAAAAGCCAGCGCTTATAATACCCTGTATGAAACATTGGAAACGTTAACTCAAGTGATGGCACCGTTTACGCCTTTCCTAAGTGAAAGAATATATCAGTGTCTTTTCAGAGAACTAGAGGATGGTCCCGTTTCCTTACATCTACTAGATTATCCAGAGGCCGATGAAGACAAGATCAAACCCGAATTGGAAAAGGACATGAACGCAGTCATCAGGATAGCTGAGCTTGGTAGAAATGCTAGACAGCAGGAAAATATCAAACTGAGGCTGCCTTTGGAAGAGGCTGTGTTGGTTTCCGAAGATGAGTCATACGAAGAGGCTGTAGCCCGATTCAAAGATATACTCATGGACGAATTAAATGTAAAGAACCTGGATTTCAGTAAAGATGAAAGCAATTTTTCAGAAACCATGATCGAACCTAATTATTCATCATTAGGACCTAAATTTAAAGGAGATGCAGAAAGGGTCGCAGATTTGATCAATGATTCGAATCCTGAATCGGTTAAAAAGGAACTAGCTGAGGACGGTAGTTTGATACTGGAAGATTTCGAGATCGACGAAAACGATGTGGAGATCTATGAAGAGGTAAAAGAGGATTACTCCTCCAGTCAAAGAGAAGGAGTCAAAGTTTTCGTTAAGGTTGATATCAGTGAAGAACTAGAAACCGAAGGCCTGGCTAGAGATATCGTTAGAAGGATACAAACCATGAGAAAAGAACTCGAACTTGGCTATACTCAAAAGATACATACTGGGTTCACTGGTGATCCAAGGTTGGAGAGTGCTGTTGAAAATATGAAGGATTACATCAAAAATGAAACCCTATCTGAAACTCTTAAGAAGGGACCGGGAAATGGTTTAGAAAAAGATTGGTCTTTCGATGGGAAAGATATTACAATTTGGGTTGACCCGATCGGGAGTAGGGACGAAAACCACTAAATAATGGGAATTGGATGGAGGTAGCGAACCAATGAAAGAAGAACAATATGAAATCAAGAAGAGGCACAGTTCATTCAGATTTCCAGAAGAGGTGGAATTCAAAGACCTGGCTCCGATCTTCCCTGAGCTATTTGATCTTTTCATGGACCTTGCTGATCAGTATCCAGAGGATAGCGGAGAAGAATACATCGAGATGTTGATCCGATTGAATCTGAAAGATCTGCAGCAGAACCAGAAACCCATAGGCCACAACAGGGAAGCGAGATATAGACTGATATTCCCGATAGACAGGGATAGAGTTGAATTCTTTATATATCCCAGGATAGATGAAGATGAATCAGAGATAGACATGATCACCGATGAAGTAAGTAAATTCCTCGAAAAAGAAGGTTTTGAACACGAGATACTTTGGAACGAAATGAGATTTTTAAAAGAAGAAAAGGACTAAAAACTTCCAAAAAACTTTTCACATTCTCTTTTTAGGTTATTTGTTGGCCTGTAACTGAACTGATCAGGCATCTTATTTTTGTACCTATCGTAATTGAATCGTTTATCCATGAGTATGATAAGCCCTTTATCACTCTTGCTTCTAATACATCTTCCAGCAGCTTGCAGTACTCTATTCAAAGCTGGATATATCCTTGTATAATCGTAACCTTTTCGTCTACCAAACTTTTCTTCATAATACTCCTGCAGCGCATCCAACTCTGTTGTTGGCGGTGGGAAAGGAATGCCGGCAATGATTACAGCTGATAGAATGTTGTCATTATAGTCAACTCCCTCTGATAGGCTTCCTCCCTGAACTCCTAACAGTAAGTTCCTTTCTGTGCGTTTTAGTTTATTGACTAAATTCTCTTTCTCCCTTTTTGAGTATCTCTTATCCTCGATGAGTAAATTCTTATTTAGATGTACGAGTTCAAGTCTATCTGCTACCTTCTCCATCAGATGATACGATGGAAAAAATGCAGCTATGTTACCATCTACATTGTTCACAACGTCCGATATGAAATTGGCATAGGCTTGAAACATCTGCAGATCACGTTCTTTGTAGGATGTTGTTAAGTTGTTTACACTTACAATCTTCCTGTTTTTCTTTGGGAAAGGTGAGCTGTATTCTTTGATTATGGGATCTTCGATACCTAAAAGGTCTGCATACATCTCCCCTGGATATAGCGTTCCACTCATAAGAACCGCTGACGAAATATCATTGAATATATCTTCAGTTAACATAGCAGGATCGAGTAAACCTACACGGAAAGTAGGCGGTGAAGGACAATATGCTCGATATATCTCCGTTCCTTCTTTGTCCCATTTAGCTAAAAATGAAAATAAACTCCACGGAGCTGTTGCTGCTGAATCTTTCTCTATCAGATTGCCTGCAGCTGTTTCAAGTTCTTTTAGAAAATCCTCGAACCGGGGGTATTGTCCAAGTCCACTTTTCAGTGAATTATCTATCAGTTTGTCCAAAAACTTCTTTTCGATCGGCTGTTCACCAATATTCAGTTTATTGAACTCAATGGCTAGTCTTTTGATACAGCTTGCTAAAGATGGATTTTCAGTATTCAATAAATTAAAAGCTTCCTGAAGCTGCTGTAGAGAAATAGACTCTTCGAGATGTGACCTTACTCTATCTGGAAGATTATGGGCTTCATCAACAATTATTATACAATCCTCTAAAGCTAAACCCAGCTGTTCCATTATCTGGTCCTGTATATCCGAAAAAATGTAATTGTAATCGCAGACGATTATATCAGCTGCTTTACCGGCTTCGAGGGCTGCTTTATGTGGACACACGTTCCTTGAACTGCACACATCCACTATTTTATCCACGTGTTTTGTATCTCCTCTCAATCTCTCAACAACATTACTCATGTTCTTATTGAATAAGTTACAGTAATGCTTGCCCTTCTTTTTACAAAATCTTTCAAAGACGGGGTACGGTAATCTTGATTCCTCCCTTGGGCACATATGCTGTTTGGAGATGATATCTAGGGCGTATATCGAGGAAGAGATGTTCTTTATGGTATCGACAGCTATGCGATGCTGGGACTGTTTACTGGTAAGGAAAAAGATCTTCTGTTCCTTTTTCTTTGACTTTACAGCGGAAGTGAGAACTGCCGCGGTTTTACCGATTCCAGTCGGTGCATGTGCTAATAGAACTTTGTTTTTTTTAAAGACTTTTTCAGAGTCTTTCATAAACTGTTTCTGTCCTTCCCTTATTTTTTGGAAAGGGAATAAACCTTCTTTTGATACTTTTGGCTTTTGACCCTTCTTGGTATGAGAACTTCCACTGACTAACGTATTACATTTGGGACAGTATGATTTATCCTTCCCAGGCCTTAGAAGTGTTCCACAACTTTTACAAAACTTTCCCATCAAGATTGCTGAACTGGTCACGGTAATTATTCTTTTCGGAAAGTTATGTTAAATGGTTCACCGGGATCTGAATTATGGAGTGTGACCAACGAGGCTTTTGAATAAATCCAACATCATGATCCGCCCGTAAAAAAGGGAAAGGAAGAGGGTTTGAGGGAGGAAAAGGGTTGTTCTAGTTGTAAGTACTACTTCTCTTCGAACCACGTATCATCTCCTGAAGGAAGATTGGGTGGTGGATCGCCACCTCCCCCACCACCACCGCCGCCGTTATCGTCTTCTTCGTTCGTTACTGTGAACATATCGCCATGTGTTACTGGTCCTACTTCCCAGCCTCCGTATTCATCATCAACTTCGATAGTATATCGGATATTGACATCATACACTTCTCCATCATCGGGTATCCCTGTTATAGCTACGTTATCCTTATCGATCTCCTCACCATGTGTTAACCAATCGTAGGTCAAAGTCTCCCATCCCTGATCCCATTCTGGACTCCACTCTATTTTGACTTCATACACAGGCTCGTTACATCCGGCAGGATTTTCCACTACGAGCCCATCAAAATCAGGATAGACCGAGTCACTGTACTCGCTGGCTTCATAGTGATCCTTATCTGTGTCAAGTCCACTGACTACATCAGGTTCAGCGTTCTTGATCGGGATATCTACCGTAGCTTCGGCGCTTTCCTTGACATCTCTTAATGAAGGGGGGAGTACTCCTGAGTCATCCCAAAATCCCAGCAAACTTGTTGCTGAAAGATGAAGTGTATATTCACTAGCATCGTGGGGTACTTGAAATTCAAATACTGTTTGAGCTTGATAGGTTGTTTCCTCGGGTTCGCACTCTAGCTCATTTAGAAAATCAATAGAGGCCTCTTCACCAAAATCCCTAGCATTTCCTATGTATTCATCTACCTGGGTGGCCTCTATATTATCAGCCACCGTCGAAGCCCAACCTATAGGAACTGGAGATACAGCATCAGCAAACCCCCAGGCAGCATCCTCTGCGAATCCTTTAGCATCAAAACTTATTTCATTTTCTCGATTCTGGTTATACCAGTCCTCTCCAGTTGTTTGAGTTCCAAAATTTTCTGATGTTGAAATATCTAAAGTACCGGGGTTCGCATCAGAATATGGACTCGTAAAATATCCTGCTAAGTTTATTCCGTAACCGTTGTAATAAAGGTAATCTAGAGGTGGCGTGCCAGAAACACTGTCTGCATAGGCATCTGCCGTCACTCTTACTTTTATCTCAGTATATTCATTCCCACCATCAGTCATGCTATTTGTGTCATAAACATCCACATCTAGCGATATTGCATTTTCTACGTTTTCGTCAGATTCATATTCATCTTCATCGATATCCTGCTCTACGGCAAGATTCTATCCATCCATATCAGCTGTATCTCCACACTGTAAATATACTGCATCATGAACTTCCTCTTCTGTGAGAGTTTCATCAGCAGAAACTGGCTCACTAACTGGTATAACCATCAAACATAATGTTAATAATACCAATGGAGCGATGATTTTAACTTTCGTTACTTCCTCACCTCTCTAGAAATGTTACTTCAACAGTTGAAGAGACTTCCTCGGATAGACCGTCTAGGATAGCCTGAAATTCATATGAATATTCATTGCCTATATTTTCCTCGGTGATTCTGCTTGTTATTCGTGTTTCTATTTTGAATTCTCTCTCGCTGACATCAAAGGTTATATAGGCTTCTCCTTCTCCGCTTGCACCAATTTTTAAATCTCAGTTTGATCCCATCCTAAAAAACTCGCATTATCAGCTTCATTCCATCCTGTGTTAAAATCAAGAGTGTTTTCAGCTATATTTTTTCCCTCTAAACCTTGGGCTGTCAACCTGATTTCATCAGGATCTAAATCATCAGAAAATTCACCTTCAGCACTAAGCCATATCTTGGTTTGATAGTTACCAGGACCTGTGATAGAGGACATGAACATCTCAACATTCAATTCCAATGTGCTTTCATTATTTACTGTGGTAACAGCAGTTGCGGTCTCATTCTCATAATACTTATCTGTAAGGTCCGTCTCTTCCACCAAGTTCTCTCGATATTCTACTTCTAACGTCTGGTATCCTTCAACCACTTCGATCGGCTCTCCCTCATCACGATACCCGGCCACGATCATCGTCA
>JAFDTG010000106.1 GCA_019594235.1 Candidatus Saliniplasma halalkaliphilum
ATCAACCTATTTTCTATGTTCATATCTGAGAATTCGAATTCCTTCCGTATCCATCGGAATGTTTCCTTTTGGTAGAAGAATGTATGAGTGAAATCGTTCTTATATCCCCATCCTCCGAAGTCGACTCCGTCTCTATAGAGATTGGTCATGCAGAAAAGATAACCACCCGGAAGGAGTAGTTCGTTTAGTTTCTTGAATTCTTTATATGGATCGTGAAAGTGTTCGATAACTTCGCAGCAGACGATATAGTCGTAACGTCCTTCCAGTAATTCTAGATTGTCGTGAAAGAATGGATCGTACTGTTTTATATCGTAACCCGCATCCTCCAAGACTTTGGATATCACAGGCCCGGTCCCAGCACCGAAATCCAAACCCCTTTGATCTTGAGATATATTACTTTTTACAGCGTCGGTGATGGGTGAAACGAAGTTTTGATAGGCCGGATCGTTTACGTCGTTTTCATGTGTTCTATATCGTGCTTTCTCTTCGGAACGGGTAGGATGTGATCTCTTCGTTCGAAAAATGCCTTCACATGTTTGGCAGAGAAAAAATTCATCCTGGTGAAAATTTTCAGATGGATCACCGCATAAGGGACAATCTTCTGTGATCTCTTCTTTCATCATAAGCTCTCAATTTCAAGTTGTTGATTAATCTTTCTATGTTTCGAATCTATGAATATATTTGTAAAAATTTCACTCGATCTTCTCTCTGATCTTTTTCAGTTCTTCGAGTATTTTAATCATCAACTGCCTTTCAGTTAAATCAGTTTTCCTCTTCTTGACACCGAGTCCATCGTCATCCAATTCTAACACTCTTAAAAGTATCTGGTTTTTGATCTCTTCAGCGTTTTCAACTCCTGGTAAATAACCTTCAGAACCGAACATCCCTGAACTGAGAGTCGATGAACTGAAAGAGCCGGTCCCAGCTGTGAATATATTTACCTTATATATCCCTATCAACTGTTCTATCGGTCCCCTGTCGATATCCACGTTCTGTATCCTCTCAAAAGGTATGGTCACATCTTTTTTCCAGAGTATACCCCTTCTTATCTCCACACCTTCGCTGTTTATCAAGTAATTATATCTGTTATAGAAAAGCACGATCCAGGTAACTATCATGACCAAAAGTAGAGTCGCAAAAATGAGAGATCCCAATATAAAACGCATAGGAGATAACACAAAATAAAAAGGCAAGCCAAAAAACAAAAGGAGGACTACGACTGCAAAGATACCTTTGATAAACCAGGCCGATTTAACTTTAGGACTTAACTTCCTCCACTTCTTGGGTCCCATGATACATTATACATTTAGAGGTATTTAATAGATTTGATGAACGTATAAAAAAGGTTGTCTTTACTACCCTTTTCAAAACTACTCACTTCACCATACTCACTTACCACTTCGTTTTCCACCTCTTCCGGTATATATGCCGGTTCGATTATATTACAACTTCGGTCGTACTAGGTTGTATTGCGATCGAGATCGGACATGCTATATAGATTTCAAGAGGTATTGAAATGAAGTTACGTAGGAACTCACTATTCCCTCCAACTTTCGGACTGAAGATTTACTTGAATTTTACCTGCCTAGAATCGGTGATAGATATCGATGAAAGAGATATTTGTTATGAAAAAAATTGGAGTGAAAGGATATGGGGTAGATCAACGCATATGCTTCAAATTATATGGGACGATAGGTCAAGAGATTTTGATCTTACAGAATCAACTCACATTTTAGTCCTTGTATACCGACAAAAAGTTTTGACACATAAACTATTTATGTGATTATTTACAATTACATATTATGTCTAAAATGGTATCTGTACAAGTTCGTTTCCCTCCAAAAGAATTAGAAAGGATCGATGACCTTGTGGCTAAGGGTGAATATCATTCAAGGTCTGAGTTTATCAGAGATGCTGTTAGAAAGGCTGAAATGATCCTCTCGATGGAGAGGATGAGTCGAATCTGTGACGAAGAGGGTATAACCGCCGAAGAATTGATAAAAAGTGGTAAGGAGATCCGAGAACAGTTATACAAAGAGATGTTCGAGGCTAAATAAATGAAAATCTTGATCGATTCATCTACTCTATATTCAGCAATAGCCTTCCCAAAAACAGAAAATGAAATGGTTAAATTGTTACTAGAAAAACATACCCTAGTGATCACAAGATATATCGAAGAGGAACTTAAAAGGAATTTTAAAGAATCTTTTTCTGAAGGAAGGAAGAAGGATATTCTTTTTGAACTAGATATGTTCTCTTCAAAATGTGAAATTAAAGAACTTGAGGATTATCAAGAATATCTTGACCTTGCTAAAGAAAAAATTAGTAAGAAAGATGCTCCAATACTTGCGTGTGCTATGTTACCTGATATAGATTATCTGATAGCGAGCGATAAAGAATTTTGGGGAGTTGATTGTGAAAAAGCAAAGGTTCTTTCATCAAAAATGGCAAGAAAAATTTTACTATCAAAACTTTGAATCAGTATCTAATCGATACCCCCTATATTTCTTAACCATGTGTGATAATAATAAAATCGAAAATATTGCCCAAATTGCAATGCTTATAAACTCCACGCCATAAAGATGCCCAAATAAGGTCATTAAACCCGTAATTCCTATTGTTAGCAATAATAAAAAGGTGGCATCTGACAAAATTTCTAATGAAATCTTCTTGGTTTCATCTATTTCCAACTTTCTTACAATATTCATCCTTTTAGATTCGATTAACAATAGTAGTAAAGCTAACATGTATCCTGCAGAGTATATTAATTCAGTATAATCCCTAACCATTATTCACACCACGGAATTGGGCTTCCAACAAGTGGGAAGTTAATTACCATTCCTTTGCCAATTATCGCACAAGTTCCGGCATGTACTGATATTATTCCAGCACCTACAGCAACTGGACCTGTAATAGGAGCTGTAACTCCTAATTTTGATAACATAGTAGCACTAAAACTAACTACGCCTGAAATATAAGCTATGTATTCTGCAGCTTTTTTATTGCAGTAAAGAGTATTGCCCCATCAGTGATTCGTAATTTCACATTCCGCACCTGCAGGAGGTTCCGGCAGCCCACCACTAACTGGATCATCCGGCTCGGGATATGATCCACCTTCGACCGTACCAAAGCACACATCTTCGCAGTAATCTGCTGCCCCACCTAGTCCATACGTATGTTTGTAAGAGTCTACACAATCTTGGAATGAATCGTAACCGGGTGCACGGGGACAACCTCTCCCTGCTCCACCACCACCTCCGCCGTTGATCAAGTTGATAGGTACGGACATACAACCGCTCGGATCCCTGGCGTTAATCGGATCGTTTCTTGCGTAAGCGTACATGTTAGGCCCGTCCACCATACCCATCGGGTCGCTACTGATGAAGCGGCTTTGTACAGGCGAGTACATCCTGGCTCGGTAGTAGTACTGGCCGGTCTCCTCGTCGTACCGTCTTCCGGTGTACTGGTACGGGTTGAAGACTTCTTCCTCCTTGTACATCGACTCGCCGAAAACTGTGTACCTGTACCGGTTGACGACGTTCTCGTTCTCATCTACGAGTTCTGTTACTGATCCAAGTCCGTCGTACATGTAGTAGTACTTCTCTCC
>JAFDTG010000095.1 GCA_019594235.1 Candidatus Saliniplasma halalkaliphilum
GAGACGGCGAAATAATCTTAAAACCGATCAAATCCTTGAATAAATTGAAAGGCATAGATGAGATCGACGACGCATCTGAAATACTAAAAAAGACCAGAAAAAGATGGGATGAGGAGTTCGAGGAAGGATGAGATACTTATTAGACACCATGGCCCTGCTGGCTTATTTCAATAACGAAGAAGGAGCGGATTTTGTTGAAGAGGTTTTAGACAATAACAACGGTTTGTACATAAGTTCCATCACATTGACTGAAATATATTATATCTATACAAGAAGAGTTGATGAAGAAACTGCAGAAAAAAGAATCGATCAGCTAAAATATAATCTAGATGTGGTTGTTATAGGGGAAGAAGAATCGATAAAGGCAGGAGTTCATAAAGTGAACAACGTTCCCATCGCTGATGCTTTGATAGCTGCATGCGCAGAATCAGTAGATGCAACTATAGTTACGGCAGATGAACATTTTGATAAACTAGATGTTCCCGTTGTTAATTTTAGATAGACTTGTTATTATGGCAATTTATTATCATAATCGATTTAGGTAATAACGATTCCTTTAAATATCAACGCAATTTTTTCACAATTACTATAATAATAGTTCAAGATATAGAGAACTCGATCCTGCGGTAAATCAATATATATTGAACCATTAGATGATTTCATGTTCCGGTCTAGGAAGTCAGCGGTTGTAGTTCTTCTTATCATCTTAATGATACTGTTCGTCTGGTACGGTTCGTTAAACCCAGAACCTGAGAAAGGACACTACCCAGGTTCGGAACATGTTGTTCAAGACCACGAAACTTACATCGGTGAAAAGGTGGACGTGGGAGGTAGAGTTGTGGAAACGGATCCGCTTACCATCGAAGTCGAGTATGGTGACGACTCTATATTGTTGGATATTTCCAACACTACAAAAGATGCCGATGAAGGCGATAGAATCAGCGTTTTCGGAACGTTAAATGAAGATTACACTATCACAGCTGAGAACGTTATTGTCAGACCACTCATTAACTGGTACTACATGTACGGAATATCCGGAGCAGCGGCTATATGGTTATTGATTAGACTCATCAGTCACTGGAAGTACACGCCCACTGGCTTCAAACCTAGAGAAGAGCCGTTGAAAATCTTCAGGAGGGATGACCATGGCTGACCTTTTAACCCATGTTTTCGTGGCCTTCAGTGTGGGAACATTACTCTCGTGGAAGTATAAGTGGATCAGCAGTAACTACATCACCATTATCATGCTGGGATCCGTACTACCTGACTTAACCCGGATCGGTTTGATACTGGAACCCGCTTTCATCGAAAAAGTATTCAATATCCCTTTTTCCTGGTCTCCACTGCACACTCTGGGCGGAGTCTTCATAATCATACTCGTACTCACCTTATCCGTAAATAAAAAATACTCTAAACCGATCTTTCTACTTCTAGCACTGGGAGCTTTCACCCATCTCTTCTTGGATGCTCTATTACTGTCCACAACAGGCTACTCGTACCCGATGTTTTTTCCCATAACCATTTACAACCCACCGACACCCGGCCTTTACCTGAGCACAGATATATGGCCGTCGATAGTCTCTGGACTCGCAGCACTCTTGATATGGCATATAGATAGATCATCCCACATCAAGGAAAAATTATTTAAATGATTCAGTTTAGACCGGAGCCCTGATGAAAACCGTCATGGAGAAGGAAGGATGCCCGAAATCGATAGAAAGTTGAACACGATAATAGTCATCTTCCTTATAGGTGTCATAATCACATTCTTACCGTTTCCGGAACAGTTCAGTACCGATGCTAAGATCATGATCGCTATCGCCTTCGTGGCAGCTGCACTATGGGTCACCGAATCTTTACCTATACCTGTGACAGCCATGCTTGTGATATTACTTCAGGGTATCTTTGGAATACAATCTTTTCCAGAAGCCTTGTCTTTTATCGCTCACCCGGTCAACATTCTATTAGTTGCTGGATTCGTCATTGCAGCCGGGCTTAAGAAATACGATATCGACAGAAGGATAGGCCTCCGCTTCATATCTCTCATGGGAGAACGGACCGACAGACTTACCTTAGGCGTTATGGCTGGTACCGCTTTTCTATCGATGTGGATCTCTAACACCGCAGCTACAGCCATAATGATACCGATAGGGATAGGGATATTGAAAAAGGCCAAGGATTACCCGAAGGGTACTCACATGGGTAAGGCCATGATAATAGGTATAGCCTTCGCTGCAAATATCGGCGGTATGGGTACTCCCGTGGGAACACCACCGGTACCGATAACTATAGCTTTTCTAGAAGATATCGCAGGTATAAGTATCTCTTTCTTCGATTGGATAATCAGAGCGGTACCACTTCTTGTGATCCTCATACCTCTTTCCTGGAAACTGATAACTACCGTTTACAAACCCGAGGTCGAGAGGATAGAAGGCGGATTGGAAGATGTCAAAAAAGAACTTAAAGATATAGGACCTTTGAATCGAGATCAAAAACACGTTCTGGCACTGTTCGGTATAGCACTAGCACTATGGTTGGCAGATGCAATCAACTTTCAATTCTTACCGGATGATTGGCTTTACATAGCTTCTTTGATCATCTGTTTCATGTTCGTGTTTCCAAAAGTGGGTGTTTTGGATTGGAAAGAGGCTACCAGTGAGATAAGCTGGGGTATATTGATACTGGTAGGAGGAGGTTTAGCTTTAGGTTCAGGATTACAAGTTACCGGCGTCATCGATATAATCGCTAACAACCTAGAATTCTTCCTGGCGGATGCTGGTCTATTACTTGTTATAGCTACCATAGGTTTCGTCACAGCTTTCAGCATCACTTTGTTTTCCAGCTTAACAGCCACTTCCAGTACCTTCGTACCCGTGGCTATCGCATTAGCTTTCAAACTAGATATCAGCCCTACTCTACTCGCCTTTGTAGCCGGTGTAGCCGCTTGTTTCGCATTCCTTTTGCCGGCCAACACACCTCCCAACGCCATCGCATACAGCAGTGATTACTTCAGAACCTTGGATATGACAAAAGCCGGAGTACTGTTAACGATAGTATGTGTGTCAGCACTGGTAGTAGTGGCGTTCTTATTCTGGGCACCATTTTTCTAAAATCGCTATTTAAATCTATCTTTGACCTTTTCCCTCAACTTCTCTTCTGAGATGTTCACGGTCAGCGCATAACGACCTTCGCTTATACGTTCTAGATTAACGGAGAAGTCCTCCGTGTCAAAATAGTATGGGTTGAATTTCAGCATTATATGTTTGTATATGGACTTCTCCATCTTCCTCAGAGATTTTATGCATCCTACCGCGACTAACCTTTCGATATCCTTCGTAGCTTCGCCTAGGTCCTTTGTCGGACTCTTACCGTTAGCGATGTTATGCACGGAATCAACGAGTTTGTTTTCCGCATCTTTTAATTCTTCTCGAGCACCGTTGAAATCCTCTTCTACATCCGTAGTTTTCATACAGGCGTCTTCAGAAGTTTTTTCTTTGATATCTTCATCTTCATCGTCGTCCATGGGCATCCATTTTTCGTATTCATCCACGGACTCTTTATGCGGTGTAGTATCCTCTAAGAACTTTGCAAGAACGTGTGAGAACAGTACGACCTCATGCCAGTCACCCTGAAATCTTACGCCGGAGTTTATCTGCTGGATCTGTTTCATTTACAATACATGAATTCAGGAACTTTATATAATGATTTTGTGGATTTAAACAACTTTCTTCCAAAACTTTTATGTAACGAATTCTTCTGTGGCACCGAGATGTTCGAAAATAGAGACTTGGTTTCTGATAACCGCGGTGACATACTGGGACTACCTATGGACATGTTGATAATCTCGATAATCATGCTCATATCGATACCGCTTATATTCTCTTATTCGTCCATGTACATTCAAAGGCAGATAGAATCGGACCTCAGGATAGAACTGGATAAGCTGGTGAATACATTCGAGGAGATCGTGGAAGCAGAACAGGGCAACCGCAGGACGTTTTCATTGAATTTCAACGATCATCCTTTAGCAAGACTTTCATACGTAAGATTAGGTGGGGATAGTCATCACCTTAGAACGACTATAAGGTACAGGTTCAGGGATAGACCCGAGGTAGTGATGAGTTTGGACGGCTTAGTCGTATCAGCTATAGAGGGTGAGGAGTTCGTAAGTGTAGATATCCCTCTCGATGGGAGTACGGTTTTGATAGAGAGTTCGAACAATGAACGGATGGATTTTGTACAACTTTCGGTGGGAGAATGAATCTAAGTAGGTCTAACAGTGGGATCATGGAACTTCCTTTTAAACTAGTGATAATGATGCTGCTGATGGGATTGGTGATACCGACGGTTGCAGTGGGTTATCGCGGCGTATCTCGTATCAGGTATCAAGAAAAAGTTCGAAACGAGCTTCAAGATCTGGTAGTGTTCTCTAGAAAATTGATGCAGGAAGGTGATCTATCCAGTATGACCATAGAATTAGAATTGACTGGAAATTATTTTGCAAGTTTAGACTACGTTGAACTTGGAGACACCTTAGGTGAAAAAGAATGGATGATAAATTACAAACTATCCTGGAGGGAACATGAAGATCATATCACATCAATTGACCCACTTGTGAGGTTGACTTCACCGGACAACAGCACCTTCCGTCTCACAGCCGGATCACAACGGTTGAAACTCACACATATATTTACGGAAAATACTTCTTTTGTAGTCGTCAGTGATCTAAACGAAAATATCGATCGTTCCGTATTCACTTAAAATCTTCAAGAGATCTTTTTTTCCAACTCCCACCTTTACCTATGTGTACGACCTCCCATCCCTCTTCTTCCAACCTATCTGAGATGAACCGTCGGTGACACTGGGACGGGTCTTTCTCAAGGCACATCATGGCAGTGGTTCCGTCTCCCGCTAAATTTTTCAACTTCTTGTAAGATGACTTCCATCTGTCCGACAGCATGGTTTCTTTGTAATCTTCGTCCCCTAACCCTCCTAAACCAGGGAGGTGTTTGTACATGACACTCCTCTTGAAGAGGGTATCTTTGAGATTCTTTTTACTGAAATCCTGCATCTTCGAAGTCGGGTAAGAGCGGACGTCTACAAGGTGATCTATATCGTACTTTTTTAACAGATTTAAGAAATCGTCGATGGTCCGACCCTGGTAACCGATGGTAGATATTTTCTTCACGATCGTTTATGACTGTCTAGATATATAGATTTTGAGAAATCTAGCGAAATTATTAAATAATGTGTGTTTCATATGCCTGTGCGACAAAAGGGGTACAATAGATATCGAAAAGCGCACAAAGGAGGTAGAAAGTGTCTGAAAATGAAAAGATCTCGATAAGGCTTCCAAAAAACTTCTTGGAACGCATCGATTTTCTTGTCGAGATGGACGACTTTCCCTCTAGATCAGAAGCTGTTCGTACCGCTGTAAGGGACATGTTGTATTATCGAGTTGACCTTGTAGCGGATAAAGTTGAAAAGATGGCAGAGCAGGAACAGAAGATGGCTCATGCCAAAGCTATAAAAGAAGAATATTTAAAGCAGTAACCCCGGGATGGGATGCCTTTAACTTACTAGCCGGGGGTTCCCCTTACCCCCGCACCTCACGATAATATATCTCCCCCCCCTTTTTTTTCTTATTTAAACTCCCATGGCCAAACGGAGCATATTTCTAAAACCAGGTGACAGACCCAGTACGATCAAAACGAATTTTATCAAAACCGTCACACCTTTAAAATCTTTCAAATCGTCACGGAGGTACACATCTAGAATATAGATTGCACCGACCACTATGAGAAGTTTCAGTACGTACATCACCAACGCTGTCCCTGTTATGTCGATGAGTAAGCTGGGTAGAACGTGCTTTTCTATGTACCCGTAGTATTCGATACCCCGGTACGTTGACGTTGCGTCGAAGAAGTGTGCAAAAGCGATGAATATGTTCAACATCGAGAGA
>JAFDTG010000052.1 GCA_019594235.1 Candidatus Saliniplasma halalkaliphilum
CCTTATACTGGCTTTCTTTCCGTTCTCAGTCAACCATTCTTTCATATTTCCTTCTATTTGACCAGCTTTTTTAGCGTTAGTTAGGCCGTAAACCGTAGGACCCCAAGAACTCTGTCCCACACCGTAAGTATGATTCTTTAATTCTTCGATGATATCTCCTACAGCTGGATGGTATATCCCTTTCTGAAAATCTGAGAAGGATTCCCCTACCGTTCTTTGGATCTCGGTCATGTGGAATCCAAAATCTTCGATATCTTTAGATATTAACGCCGGTAATATCCCCATTATGATATGATGACTGATCGTCCTAGGGAATTTCTTATCAACTTTCAACTCCTCCATGATCGGCTGCTCTTCATCTTCATCGAATCCTTCCCATTCTTCGGCAGAGATGATGATAAAGCGCCAATCCTTTGGGATTTTTTCTCTGAAAAGCATAGGGGGTATCTCCATAGGGTTACTCTTACCGCCTTCCAAAATGAATCCACCGTGTTTAAAACCGTAAGTACCTATAGCTGAGAATCTTGCCCTACCGATCATATCTGCGAGCTTTATAGGATCTATGTCGATTCCTGAAAGTTTTGCCATACCCAGCCCCGTTCCTAAACACAACTGTGTCGTCGAACCTAAACCGACATGCCTAGGAATATTCTCTTCAACATGGATGTGGAAACCTTGATTTATACCCAATTTCTCTTTTAATCGATTGTAAACTTTTTGAACTTCCTTTGCGTTCCTACCACTTGCTTTAATTTTCAATCCTTTTTCTCTTGGTTGGATTTCGATGGTGAAACCTTCTTTAATGGTCAATCCCAAAGCACCGTAAGAACGGATAAATTCTCTACTCAAATCGATTATACCCATGTGAAGACGGGACGGTGTCTTAATTATCATTCTGGATCTAACTCCATCCGATATTCTTCAACCTTATCCTCCAAAACATCGATCCCCAAACCGGGCTGATCCATCGTCCATAATTTACCGTTCTTGAATTCGAAACCCGAAGTTACAGTTTCTTTAAGCATGAAATGACTGTCAAGGTCGGCGTATCGTATGTTTCCGCTGGTCATGTGCAGGTGTGCAGCAGCCGCTAAAGATGGAACTACTTCTCCCATACATCCAACCATGGCGTTTACACCGTAATCTTCTAAAACTTCTACGATCTTTCGTCCACCGGTGATCCCACTACATTTCATGAGCTTTATATTGATCAGATCGGCCATATCGTTATAACATATCCTCTCGGCATCCTTATGGTCTTTAATACTTTCATCAGCCATTATAGGAATGGTAGAACGGTTACTTACCTCTTTCAAACCGTCTTCGTCTCCTACCATAATAGGTTGCTCGATAAATTCTATATCGAGCTCGTTTAATTTTTGGCACAAAGAAAGTGCTTCCTTGACCGTGTAACCCTGGTTAGCATCTACCCACATGTCGAGAGTAGGACTTACCTCGTCTCTTATAGCTTTTAATCTCCTTATATCTTCATAGAGGTCCAATCCTATTTTAACTTTCAATGCTTTAAATCCTTGGTCCATGAATTCCCGGGCGTGTTGGACCGTTTCACCCCTCTCCATTATCCCGATAGTTCTATCGGTTACGATACCTTTTTCTCTTCCATCGAAAAGTTCGAAGACCCTCTTACCTTCTATCTTCGCTTTCAAATCGTAAAGGGCTATATCTACACCTGCAAGTGCAGCTCTGTCATCGGGTAACTTTTCTCTCTGTTCCATCCAGAACTCTTCGATTTCGATATCTCTACCTTCGATATCCTTTTTCATGGCTTTTATGGCTTTTAAAATCGATCCGGTGGTTTCATCGGTAACACTGTTCGGGGAAGCGTTGCCCCAACCGACTTTACCTTCTCCATGAACTTTCACCATCACGTTCTCAGCGGTGAGTTCCGATCCGGTTGCTATTTTAAAAACCTGGCTCCTATCTATTGCAATTGGTATATATTCCAATTTTTCAATTTTCATTTAAATAGACCTCCTTAAAATATTCACACATATCCGTTAATGGACATATCTGACAGTTCGGTCTTCTCGGTTTGCATATATTTTTTCCAAATTCGACCATCAACCTATTGATCTCGATCCAATATTTCTTAGGTATCTTTTCCTGCAGTACTTTTTCAGTATCATCCGGATCTTTAGTATCGGCTATGCCGAGTCTGTTACTGATCCGATGAACGTGAGTATCCACAGGCACTGCTGGTTCTAAGAATCCATAAACGAGTACGCAATTACCGGTTTTCCGGCCTACTCCCGGCATATCGAGTAACTTGTCCAGATCTTCAGGGACCTCGTCATCGTACTCCTCATGGATTATTCTCGCTACCTCTTTGACCCTTTCAGCTTTAACGTTATAAAATCCCGCCGGCTTGATCAACTCTTTAACCGTTTCTAGATCAGCATCAGCTAGTCTTTCCGGTGTTGGATATTTATCAAAAAGTGCTTCTGATGCTTTGTGAGTGTTAACATCCTTAGTCCGCTGTGATAATATAGTGGATATCAGTACTTTAAAAGGTGACCCGCTTGGGATCTCCTGGGAGGAGGGGTCCTTACCAGGGAAAGCTCCTATCTGGAATTCATCTTTAAGCCTTTTTACCATTTCATCATAGTTTACCTTGTCCATCTTTTCTCACATCCCCTAAAAGATATATCGAACCGGTTACCAAAATAAGGTCTCCCTTCTTCCACACTTCAACTGCATCCATCAAAGCATCGATACCCTTTTTGAATGATTTGACTGGGCAGTAGTCTGAGAATTCTTCAGATAATTTGCTGCTCTCCATCCGTCTTTCACTGTTAGGCTCTCCTACAAAGGCCATATCACATTCTGGACCTATGATATCCACCATTCTTTCGTGATCCTTATCTTCGAGAACACCTATCACCAATAATAATCTTTCGTAATCTATCTCCTTTAATCCGTTTACCAAAGCTCGCATACCCAATATATTATGAGCGGAATCCATCATTATCCAGGGCTCTTTACTTATTACATCCATCCTCCCGACGAGTCTAGTTTTCTCGATACCCTTAACGATCTCATCTTTAGATACTTTAAATCCTTTGGAATCCAAACCTTCAACTAATGTGACGGCTGTAAGAGCGTTTTCAGCCTGCCATTCCGTGAAACCTGGGACCTTGATCTCACCGTAACTTGGAAGTGATAATCTTAAAGGATGTTTTTTTATCTCGTACTCCCTGTCGAGGGCATACATATAATCTGCTTTTCTTTCATCACATACTTCCTTAAAGTACTCCCTCAAGTGCTCTTCCTTCTCTTCGGTAACGAAGTGATTCCCTTCTTTTATTATTCCAGCCTTCTCACCGGCGATCTTCAACTTCGTATCACCCAAGTACTTAGAATGATCCATACCGATGGTTGTAACCACCGAAGCACAGTTATCCACGACGTTAGTAGCATCTAGTCGTCCACCCATACCTACCTCTAATACTGCAA
Organism: Candidatus Saliniplasma halalkaliphilum; assembly: GCA_019594235.1. Lineage (GTDB taxonomy): Archaea > Thermoplasmatota > Thermoplasmata > Halarchaeoplasmatales > Halarchaeoplasmataceae > Saliniplasma > Saliniplasma halalkaliphilum. Next base: position 3,475 of record JAFDTG010000052.1, read on the forward strand.
CGTCTATGTTCTGTTGTGAAAAATGAAGGAAAGCCAAAGTGGTGAGTACTTCGAAGAAAGATGGTCTCTTTTCTGCGTCCTCCTTTTCTATCTTCTTAACGACCGGATCGACTACATCTATGAGCTTCCATAAATCGTCCTGGCTGATATTCTTTCCATCGACACTTATCCTTTCTTCAAAATAGGTTTGATGTGGTGATATATACATGCCCGTCTTATAACCGGCTTCTTCAAGTATATTCGATATGATACTGCACACGGACCCTTTACCGTTGGTCCCTGCGACTAGGATAGATTCAAAATCTTTGTGAGGATCGTCAAAATTGGCCAAAAAATCCCTGATCTTATCTAGACCTAATTTAACACCTATCCTCTGCAGGGAGTACATGTACTCTTCCGGTGAATCAAAATCCTTTTTCAATGTTTGAACACCCTTTGTCCTGTAAATACCATACTCATATCGAATTCATCTACTGCTTCGATGACTTCATCATCCCTTATGGAACCACCGGGCTGGATGACCGATTCGATACCGGCTTCAGCCGCCTGGTCTATTCCGTCCCTGAACGGGAAGAACGCATCAGAGGCCATTGTGCATCCTTTTGTTTCTAATACAGATTTCATCTCGGCTAGCTTAACAGCATCGACTCGACTCATCTGACCGGCACCGATACCCACGGTTTGGTCTTTTCTAGTGAATATGATAGCGTTAGATTTTACGTGTTTTATGACTTTCCAGGCAAACTCCATGGCGTTCAGTTCATCTTCAGTCGGTTTCCGTTGGCTTTTTACTTCCAGGCCCTCTCTTTTTATCTTGTACTTGTTCCTATCCTGAACCAGTAAACCTTCAGTCACCTTCGAGAACTCAACTCCTTCCACGTTCGGGTTCCAATCAGGGAGTTCCATTATCCTGATATTTTTACTGTTCTTTAGTACATCTACAGATCCCTCTCCGTAACCCGGTGCGATACATGCCTCGACGAATATTTCATCCATCTTCTCAGCCATCTCTTTTGAAATCGGCCTGTTTGCAGCTACAATACTACCGTATATCGATTTCGGATCACATTCGTAGGCTAGCTGATATGCTTCAGCGATATCTTTTCTGGTGGCTACTCCGGTAGGATTGGTGTGCTTTATAGCTACGACCGCTGGTTCTTCGAATTCCTTAACGATATCAAGTGAGGCTTCTAAATCTCGGATGTTATTATAGGAAAGGGACTTACCGTGGAGTTTTTCAGCTTTTAATATTGAACTCTCGGGTGTGTTTTCGGTCTGGTAAAAGACCGCTTTTTGATTGGGGTTCTCTCCATACCTCAGTGTTTGCACCTTTTTCCCGTAGATATGGTACGTTTCTGGGAAATCCTCGCCGATGAACTCTTTTTGAAAGTAATTATAGATAGAAGCTTCGTATTCTGATGTGTGCTGGAATGTTTCTACAGCCAGTTTCCTTTTGGTTTCTTTAGATATCTCACCGTTTTCTTCGAGTTCGTTGATGATATATTCGTACCTATTAGGATCACATACCGCGGCTACATCTTCGTGGTTCTTGGCAGCTGCTCTGAGAAGAGTGACTCCACCGATATCTATCAGTTCAACAGCTTCGCTTAGGTCGTGAGATATATTGACGATCTCTTGGAATGGATAAAGACTAACTGCTACAAGATCGATCTTTGGCAGTGAATACTTTTCCACATCTTCCTCATCGGAACCCCTTCTGTAAAGTATCCCTCCATGAACTTTAGGATGTAATGTTTTTACCCTTCCGTCCAACATCTCGGGTTGACCCGTTAAATCTTCAACCTTTTGAACGTTCAATCCGTTCTCAGAAAGTAATCTTCCTGTACCTCCCGAAGAGATCAAATCAAACCCGTTCTCGGTCAAACCTTTTGCAAATTCCACTATACCAGACTTATCATAAACGCTGAGCAATGCCTTCCGTGACAATCTAACACCACCTCAATGTGAAGACGTATCTATTTGATAAGTTTTACTATAAAAGATGGAACAGAACGTGACGGGTAAAGAATTAAATTACTCTTCCTTTTACTAACTACCATGAAATCCGATGTAGAGATAGCACAGGAAGCCGAGCTAGAGCCTATTGAGGAGATAGCCAATAAGATCGGACTGTCTAAAGATGATATCCAACCATCTGGAAACCATAAAGCGAAGATATCATACGATGTGTTGAAACGGTTTAGAGAAAAAGAGAATGGAAAGCTGATCCTAGTTACCACCATGTCTCCTACTAGAAGCGGAGAGGGAAAAACTACCGTGACGATAGGATTAACCCAGGCTTTATGGAAACTAGGTGAAAAAGCTACATTGGGTATCCGAGAGCCTTCCATAGGTCCCACAATGGGTATCAAGGGTGGTGCTGCAGGTGGAGGATTTTCCCAGGTCCTTCCCATGGAAGACATAAATTTACATTTTACAGGAGATCTACACGCGATAGGGGTAGCACATAATTTACTTTCAGCGATGATCAACAATCATCTTCACAGGGGGAATGAACTTAATATCGATAGTCGTAAGATCGTATGGCCAAGGGTTGTGGACATGAACGACAGAGCTCTACGGAACACCGTCGTGGGTTTAGGCGGGCGTTCCCACGGTATGCCCAACGAAAATTCCTTTGGTATAACCGCTAGTTCAGAAGTTATGGCGATACTTTGCTTAACTGAGAGTATAACTGAATTGAAAGAAAGGTTGGCCAACATGATAATAGCATACACCCATGATAACGAACCTGTTAGGGCATCTGATATCGGTGGGACGGGCGCCATGGCAGCACTTTTGAAACACGCTATAAAGCCGAATCTAGTTCAGACCATCGAAGGGGTTCCAGCCTTCATACACGGCGGTCCCTTCGCAAATATCGCCCACGGTACCAGCAGTTTGATTTCTACTAAATTGGGCATGGCACTTTCTGATTATTTTGTAACCGAAGCTGGTTTCGGATCAGATCTAGGTGCTGAGAAGTTCTTTAACATAGTCTGCAGAGAAGGAGATCTAGAACCGGATGTTGTCGTGATGGTAGCAACGGTTAAAGCTCTTAAAAGGCAGGGAGGCGTTTACAGGAAGAACCTTGATGAAGAGAACATCCCCGCCATGAAGAAAGGACTGTCGAATCTTTCAAAGCATCTAGAGAACATCCAGATGTTCGGCCTACCAGTTGTCGTAGCTATCAATCGTTTCCCGGAAGATACAGATGCTGAGATAGAGTACTTGAAAGAACTGTGTAAGAGCATAGAAGTCCCGTATGCTGTAGCTGAAGTCTTCCAGAACGGAGGGGATGGAGGTATCGACCTTGCTGAAGTTGTAGTCGAAGAGTGCTGTAAAAAGAACGTAAACTTCAGTCCCCTGTATTCATTGAAAGAAGACCCAAAAGATAAGATCTACGACATATCGACTAAAATCTACGGTGCTAAAGAAGTTGTTTATACCCAGCAGGCCGAGAGGGACCTTAGACGGATCCACAAAATAGGGTTGGATGAGCTTCCGATATGTATGGTAAAAACACATTATTCTTTATCGGATGACCGTAAACTTAGAGGCAGACCTAGTGGTTTTGAGGTAACTATCCGAGAGGTCAGGGTCAGCGCCGGTGCAGAGTTCTTGATCCCCATGGCAGGTGACATAACGACCATGCCAGGATTACCGTCAAGACCCGCTGCCGAAGATATAGATATAGATGAAGATGGTTATATATCAGGACTATTCTGATGTGATGATATGAAAGTAGAACTGCAAAACTATACACCGGACCCGGATAGGACAGCCGCCCACGCAGCGCTCACCTGTTACAGTGAAGACGTACCGGTTAAAGACGAGATGCCTGATGAACAAGTCAAAGAGATTTTGGATAAGATCAAAGAGAGTGGACACTACAGTGTCATCGAGCACGCTAGTTTTACTTTTGCAGTACATGACGTGTCTAGAGCATTGACTCACCAGCTCGTTCGACACCGTTTAGCTTCATATTCTCAGCAGAGTCAAAGGTACGTAGACATAGAGAACTTCGACCCTGTTGTTCCTGGATCTATGTCGGAGGATGATAAAGCTGCAGAGATCTATTCTAATTTCATGGAAGAAGTTAAAGAAACTTACGAAGAACTCAAAGAATTGGTGCCCTTAGAGGATGCTAGGTATGTTTTACCAAACGCGACCAAAAGCAATATAATCGTAACCATGAACGCCCGTGAACTGTGGCATTTCTTTTCGTTAAGATGCTGCAGGAGGGCACAGTGGGAGATACGGGAATTAGCGGATAGGATGCTTGAATTGGTCGAGGGAAAGGCGCCTTTGATCTTTGAAGAAGCTGGAGCGCCCTGCATCAGAGGCCCATGTCCCGAGAGTCCTGAGTTCTTTTGTGGTGAACCCATGAGTAAAGATCGAAAGAAGTGATAGAAATGTATGATATGGTCGAGCCCTGTTCAGATTCTGGTGCCTATGTCGCTGAACCAGAAAAAGATATCAAAATTGATATGGATGAAGTTGAAAAGAGGTTGGTGAAAGAGGGTTACAAGTTTAAGTTTTCATCCGAGGTCATACATTTGATTTTGGACGTTGATGTCGGAGAAGAGATAGGGATCTATCCATCGGGTAAACTTTTGTTCAAAACTGCAGATAAGGAAAAAGTCGATGAAATGTTCGAAAAACTCAGTAAGATAATGGAAGAGATGATCTCATCCTAGAAGTTCATCAAATATTTTAGCGAATTTTTTTACTTCCTCTTTTGTATTGTAAAAGTAGAAAGAAGCTCTTGTTCCTCCAAGTTCTCCCCTGGTTCTGTGCCATGGATGAACGCAGTGCATACCACCACGTGTGATGATATCTTGTTCTTCTAAAAGAACCGTTATTTCGTGACAGCCCAATACTTTCACTCTGAAGTTGAAGATTCCGGACCTCTTTTCGGGTTCATGTGGACCGATGACTTCGACTTTATCTTCTAAGAGTTCGGTAGCCAACCTGTTCAACTCTATCTCGTGCTGTTCTATATCTTCTAAACCCACATCTAAAAGGTAATCTACAGCAGGTTTGATGCCACATAAGGCCGAGTAGTTCTGGAGACCCCCTTCGAATTTTTCTGGATGTGGTTTGAGAGTGATCGTGTCATATGTTGAATCCTTGACACTTCCTCCACCGGCGGATAAAGGTGTAAGTCTTTCTAAAACTTCATCTTTTCCGTAAAGTACACCTACACCTGTTGGACCGAGCATTTTGTGGACCGAAAAGGCTAACAGGTCAACATCTAAATTTTGAACGTCAACAGGTTTATGTGGAACACTCTGAGCACCATCGAGCATGAAAAGCGAGTCGTAGTCGTGTACGATCTCACAGATCTCTTTGGCTGGAGTGGTTGCACCGTCTAGATTTGATGTGTGTATCATCGAGACCAGTTCCACGTTTTGGTTCATACTTTCTTTGAAATTTTCCATGTTGAACGTTCCATCATCGTTGGTTTTCACCTGATCGAATTTTATCCCCTTTTCATCTTTTAGTAATATCCATGGAACGGTGTTGCTGTTGTGTTCTTTATCTGATGTTAGAACGATATCTCCTTTACCTAGCCCTAGTCCTTTAGCCACGAGATTCACGGCCTCGGTGGTGTTCTTTGTGAAAACTATCTGTTCTTTCTTTTCAGCCCCGATCAAGTCTTTGAGAGCTTCTCTTCCTTCTTCGATTTTTCTACCGAGTATGTTCGAAAGTCTATGTTGACTCCTGCTGCCACCGCATACGGGATACTTTTCATAGTATTCGTTCACAGCTTCGATCACCTGATAAGGTTTCAACGTCATGCAGGCGTTATCGAAATAAGTTATCTCGTCCAGCATAGGGAAATCTTTTCGATGATGACTTAAATCCAAATTATCCCGACCTTGTTATCATTAAAAATAGGTAACATCATATGATATAAAAATTTCTGTGTTATATTTTCTATTTGTCGGGAGAAATAGACCCGGTTCTGTACCCCTGTAGATCTAAGAAGATGTTCTCGTAGCCTTCTTGTTTTAGAAGCTCGATTATTATTTTCCTGTTCTTTAAAATCACCTGCATCTCTTCCGGCCAAACCTCGATGCGAACGGTATCATCGAAATCCCTAACACGGAGTTGAGTGATACCCATGTCGTGGAGTTCATCTTCGATCTTTTCGACTTTTTTCAATTTTTCTTCGGTTAGAACACTTCCTTCGGGAAAACGGCTTGCTAAACAGGCGTAGGACGGTCTATCCCATACCTCTTTTCCCCTCCATCGCAGTAATTTTCTTATCTCTTCCTCTTCCAAACCCACTTCTAAAAGCGGGGCACGGGCATATGACTTGACAGCTTTTAATCCCGGCCGATGACCGTGAACTTCAGAGGCGTTAGTACCCTCTAGGATGGTCCGATCGTCTCCTAATTTTTCTTTAATTGATGAGAACAGCATCTCCTTACAGTGATAGCATCTATCCGCTGGATTACTTTTAAAATTTTGATCATTCAGTTTGGTGGTTTTGATTATCTTATAAGGTACATCGAACTGCTTCACTGCTTTCTCTGCACGTTGGATTTCACTATCTGGATAGACTTCTGCATCTATTATGACCGCTTTGACATCTTCAAGGGCTTGAGATGCGGAATCCAGAACTAGTGTACTGTCCTTACCCCCGGAAAAGGCCACTGCAGCTTTGGATATTCCTTCGTCTGAGTACCAGTTCAAGAGATCCTTCCATCGATTTTCGATATCTTTACTCACCTTATTTCACCTTATCATTATCAAGAACATCTTGAACTTTTCAGGTGCCTGTACAGCGTGTGGGATATCGGCGGGCATGACTATAGTCTCGCCTTCTTGTAATTCATGTTCTTTCCCATCAATTATGATCGACCCTGTTCCATCTAATACCTGAACGAATGCATCGTATGGTGCAGAATGTTCACTAAGCGACTGTTCTTTATCAAAGGCGAACACGGTCAAAGTCCCTGACTCCCTATCAACGAGAGTCCGGCTGACTATACCTCCTTCTTGATAGTCTACTAATTCTTTGACCTTGAACTTACCATTTGGTACGTTTTC
>JAFDTG010000104.1 GCA_019594235.1 Candidatus Saliniplasma halalkaliphilum
CCATGGACAGGCTTCGAGATGGACGATCAGGGTAGTGGTCCCGAATCATGGTCTGATTTCTTCGGAGAATGGCTTGGATACCTTGCGGATGCTGCGGAATTACTCAAAGAAGGATTGGTAGCTATCGGTAACTTCATAGTCAACTTAGGGGAGGCTATCGTTGATTGGGGTATGGCAGTAGTAGGAGGTATAAAAGACGCTTTCAGCGCTGTACGGGACGCGGTGAGCGAGGTCGTGGAGCTACTAAGTTCTTTGGTAAATTGGGTGAAGGATTTTGTTAGAGGTTATATCGGACCCATATTTGAAGATATCAAAGACTATATGGTTGAATACATAGAAGGGGTGATAGCGTCGTACGAAGAAGCTTTGAAAGAATTCGATGAAACGGGTTCTCTATCTGAAGCAACAGCAAAGAAGGTATTTGATTCCCTGATGGATGATATGTTCTATATCATATTTGGTCTTACCACTGCTTTGATGGTAGTTTTTACTGTCCTGGAAGGAGTTTCTCTAGGAGCTGGAAGTATAGCGATGATAGCCGTACCTTTATTGGTCACCATGATTATCGATATTTTCGGTGAAACTGTTGGAGAAGCCGAATTGCCTGGTCTACCATCAAAATTTGATGTTGAATCCATAATAGATTATGCTAAAAGTTTGGTTGGGATGGGGGAAGAGAGCATCAATCGAAATGATGCTTCTGACGCGCTTTGGTCAATTGCAAGTATTGTATTTGGATGGTATGGATTTATAGGTGGTGCCATAAGTCTAGAAGGTACACCTAACCCCGGCACTTGGAGTATATATAGTGTGGTTTGTGGTTTTATCAGTTTATTGTTTGGATTTTATTCTTTGGCAGCGACTGGTCTAGCTGAATTGATTACAGGGGGCATAGCACTAATCTATGGAACAGCAAGCTCTATTTTGGGTATAGGAGCTACAGTTTTTGGCCCCACAGGAACTATTAAAGGCGCAGGTATTTTTGGTACTGCATTGGGTATAGGTGCAACTGTGTCAGGAGGTAAAGCCTTTGTATGAGGAAGTAGTCAAAAAAATATCTTATTCTTACAGCGATTACCTTCAAGAGAGAAAATACCGAACTGCCCCCCTCTATCTCGCTGTTATTTTATCTCCTATCTTAGTATATTTGTTACTTTTCGAATTTCATATATTTCTAGTCGGTACATCCATCTTGATTATGGTAATAGGAGGTGAAGTCCTTGCAACATACTATAGCAAGTATTTTCATCTAACTGAAATTAGTTATGATAAGGATAAGAATGTATTTATAGGTAAAATAAAAAATGATAAGGAGATATGGATTTCTTTAAACTGTATAGACAGAATCAAAGATATAGAAAGAACAAAAAAATGGAATTATGCATATATCTATGGAGAGGAAGGGGAAGATAGGTATAGAACTACCCTCGTCCCCTACGAAGTCGATGAATGGATACAAAAAATAAAGGATAAGCACCAACAAAAACCGGACCATAAATGGTTGTACAAAAGAAGTGAAAAAAGTGAAGTTGGAGAAGAAAGAGAATACAAAGAAGAAATAAAGAGGATTAAAAATCGTAAGAGAATAATTAATTATTTTTTAATAGCGGTCGCCCCATTGACTCTCCTCCCTGCGATCTTGATGGGATTTTACGTTGTTAGTACTTTATTCTTAGCTAATCTCTTTGTAGGGGCCTTATCTTTCAACCAATTTGCTTCTAGATTATTGGAGTTGTATGAAACCAGCTCCTATTCTTTAGATAAATATTCGAAAGCTATGTTCAAATTAATCATTAAGGCTTTAGTGGCAATTACGGTATCGATGATTATTTTGATATGGCACTTTGGATTAATTGGTTCAATATTTTAGAGTGATAAAACTGCTGATTAGGGAAATTGTTATAATATAATTATTCCATACCCGTTCAGGAGGAAAAAGTTGGGAAAGAAATATCTTGGAAGTGAGGAACCAAGTCTTGACACTTCTTTTTGGAATAATGTTACCGATTCAAATTTCATCCAGTCACACGTGGATTCGTTCTTCCCTCCGGTTGATCCTAAAGAAGAGGTGAAAGATGATAAAGAAGACGCTTCCGGTCCAGTAGTCAACGTGATCTCCGGCGAAGTGGAAGATGCTGACGAGGCGAAAGAAGTCCTCGACCTGCTGCTGTACTCGGACGAAGGACTTGGGCAGAGAGTTGCAAACTACACCGAGTTAGAGACCCCGCAAACCACAGGGCTAGCCATGGACGTGATCCGGTTGATCCCGTGGACAGGCTTCGAGATGGACGAAACTGGTGAACTCCCAAAAGAGATAACGTACACGGATGTTATCGGAGGAATTATTGTAGACCTGATCGGAGGATTCACCGAGTTCGTTACCACTGTGGTAGGGACGCTCCAAGAGGGCGTATTAGCACTGGCAGGTTTTATCGCGGATATGGGTGAAATAGTTGTTGAATGGGGCATGCGAGTGATCGACGCGATAGGCGAGGCTTTCAGCGCTGTACGGGACGCGGTGAACGAGGTCGGGGAATTGATGAGTGCGTTGGCCGACTGGATCGAAGATAAAGTATCGGGCTTGTTCAGCAGTGTATGGGATACAGTTATTTCCGGTCTCGAGAGCTGGGCTGAAGGGATACAGGAAGCCATGGAGGACTTCTTCGAGGAGCTTGCAGAGTGGGATGAGATGGACGGTTCTGAGAGTATGGAAGATACGATGGAAGCCGGTAGTGCGTTGATGCTCTCGTTCATCGGCCAGCAGGATAGGGCAAGTTCGGTTATGGATGTGATGGAAAGAATAATGAGGTTCATCGAGCCGTTTCAGGAGTACATTTCATTACAAGGGGTCATAGAGGTGATTTCGGGGGCCTCTGATTTTGGCGGTTATTTTAATCAGGTTAAAGATTTAGCATCGGATGGAATTTCGGAGGTGATCGGTCAATTCATGAGTATTGTATTTGGTCAAGATGGATATCTTGGCATTGTTGGTGTATGGGATAAAATAGAAGAGGCAGGTGGAATTTCTGGACCAATATTTTCAATAGATGCATTAATCAATTTCTTAGATGCGGCCGGACTTTACTCTGGTCTAACAAAAACCTTAGTTGAAGCAGCGGAAAGCTTCCTTGACGGCATGAATAGTGAAATGATTATGAGTGGTATTGGAAGTATTATTGCGATGATTATTCCAATAGCTACTACGTTGACAAGTTTAATCGTGTCTTTGGGTAGTGGAACAATAAGCTTTTTTAATTTAGGAATGGGTGCCATATCACTAATTCTTTCTACATTGACAGAGGTCATAGGTAATATACTATTTACAACCATCTCATGTATAAGCGGAATGTATCTATCTTTCTTAGGGATGGTTTTCTCAGGAGGAGAACCAGTGCAACTAGGAATAGGGTTATTTGAATTCTTTGGGGCGCCTTGGTTTTTCCTGTTAGGCTTTTTATAGGTGAGTAAAATGAAAAATAATGGATATATATATAACTCATATCAAGGTAAAAAACAGTTAGGAGCAATATTATTGATATTTCTTTTTGGACTCTCTTTATCTCTGATAATTGGCTATATTAATAATATCTCAATATGGGTTTTAATTGGAATGGTTGTTGGCAGTATATTTGTGTTGGCAATCATTATTAAATTACATTTTCCTATCAAAGTAAATGACAGTTTCATTTATTTGCCATATAGATATAGAGAAGAGAAAGATAAAGAGAAAATACCGTTATCAGAAATATGGTGGATAAAAAGGATCAGAAAATCTCCAGGAAGAAAAGGATTGAAATTCCGAGACAAAGAAAACGAATATTTTATCCCAAATTTTGTAGGTTATTCCGAAGAGGTCTTTGAGGCTTTAGAAGAAGCTATAGGAGATAAATTTTATAAAATCTATAGGGGTGAAGAATGATTTCAGATGGATTTGACCAAGAAACAAAAAACAAAGTATTTCGGATAGGAGGGGTCTTTGCTATCATCAACGGGTTTCTATATGCAGTTCTTATATCTTATTTAATTGAATTACCTGATTGGATTAACAGTTCAGAAAAACCTTTATTGTACTTACCTGCTGTAATCATGATAATTTTAGGGATTGCATTGTATTATCTAAGTAAAAAGAAATGAAGATTATGTCTAAATTAGAATAAGGTGTTAGGA
>JAFDTG010000025.1 GCA_019594235.1 Candidatus Saliniplasma halalkaliphilum
CTTAGAGAAAAGGGAGGTCGATAACATGAAAAAAGAACTTACGCACCTTCTGGGTGGATTCCTGATAATTTCATCATTTTTCAATTCCGATATGGGATTATTACCTGTTCTGAATATAATACCCATACTGCTGGTTTCCTTCGGTGTAGAAAATGAAAAAGAGAATGTCCAATACCTAGGGTTGATAAGCATGACTCTACTTTCCAGTTTTCTGATAGTTCCAACTGCACTAGGTAATATACTATTCATGGTCATGTTCATAATCTCATTCGTTCTTCCATTGATGGTTTACTGGAAAGTAGTCCTTTCTTTCGACTTGCATTTCGATTTGAAGGCATCGGTTCTTGGGATGGTGTACTTCATCAGTACAGTCATCACATTCTACGCGATCATCCACTTACTAAATATAAACGAATTAATACTAGCACAAGAAAATACCGGTCCAATGGCACTTGCATTGTCAGCGACCGTGATACTGGTACTTCTACCCTTTTACATGTCCGTCAATCGTTGAATTTACCTTTGGGGGCCTCAACTCTTTCCTGAAGTATATCATGGATCACGTCCAACTTGTTTACATCCTCTAACTCGGCATCGATGGATAATATCAACCTGTGATTTAGAACTTTATGTGCGATAGATTTCACATCATCTGGTATAACGTAATCTCGACCGTTCAATAAAGCTCGTGCTTTACTTGAATACAGCAGCTGTTCAGCAGCTCTTGGACTGGCACCAAGCAGCAGTTCTTCTATATCTCTAGTCTCTATGGTTATGTCACGGATATACTTAAGTATCGGATCTGAAACGTGGATCTGATGATATAATCCGATTATCTCACTACCGAATCCGCCGTCTATTTTATCAATATTAGAGGAAGAAGAATCGTTCTTCATCTTTAGCATGTCTAGTTCCTCATTCTTAGACAGATAACTCATATCAGACTTGATCATGAACCTATCGAGTTGAGCTTCTGGAAGTGGATAAACTCCTTCGGTCTCGATGGGGTTTCGAGTCGCGACCACTAAAAAGGGATCCGGTAATGAAAAGGTATTACCTTCGATGGTGACCTGTTTTTCCTGCATTGCTTCTATCAATGCCGATTGGGTTTTCGGAGAGGCTCTGTTGATCTCATCAGCCATCAATATCTGTGCAAATATAGGTCCTTTTCTCAGTTCGAATTCTCCCGTCTTTTGATTGTAATAATAGTGGCCTGATATATCAGCAGGTAAAAGGTCCTGGGTGAACTGTATTCTTTCATATCCTAAACCCACAGCCTTAGTAAAAGCTTTGATCAAAGTAGTCTTTGCTATCCCGGGAACACCTTCAAGTAGTAAATGACCACCTGTCATCAAACATATCAGGAAATCATCTATAACATCTTCGTATCCAACGATGACTTTTCCTACGTTCTTTCTAATCTCTTCGAATTTCTTTCCGTATCGCTCTATATCCTGCAAGATTAATCCTCCCGATTACCTAAGGATTCAGTTAATCTCTCATGAATCCATTCCATTTTACGTTTATCCCATTCAGGATGATTATTTAATACTTTTGAGAATGTATCCTCTTTCTCCTCTTTAATAAAAAACGATAGTGATCTATTGATCATATTGAACACTTTAACTTTGACACCTGGGACTATGACTACTCCAGTAAGGAAAATCCCCCCGGTGATAACCATGAACGATACCAATCTAGAGGGATAATCTCCCGTATAAACCATTCTAAAAACCATGCTCATCTCTCTATGACTCTCATCGATGATTATATCTGTTCGATCCTCAGAGATATAGTCCAGTAAGTTCATCATTAATATTTCATTATCCAATCTATCGAGCATTGAATTTATCATAATACTGGGGTCGGATAACAGTATCAGTTCACCATCGCCGTAAGGTTCCACGGACATAACAGGTGACTTGCCGATGCGATGATCACCATCGTCCCTTTCCACCCAGCTTCCCTCGGTGGTATTCATGAGTGGAACGGCTTCCGAACCCAATCTCAGGTACGTAGGTCGGTTCAACATGACGAAGGAAAGGTCTTGAGTAAGGGCATGATCTCTAAAGTCATAAACGACTGAGAACTCTGGATTCTTCTCAAAGGAAAGGTCGAATAGTGTTTCACCGGCAAATCGAGAAGACGTGTTCAAACCGCTCAATAATTGATTACCAGTACCGTAATCATCAGCTAGAACGACTTTACCTCCATCCATCAAAAATTCTTCTAGATATTCAATTTCTTCAGTACCAAAATCTTGATTTGGCCCTAAAAACACCATAGAAGTAGAATTCGGAACTACGGAGTATTCTAAGAGACTCCTCTGAGTAACCTCGATTTCACGATCATTAGCTAACCTCAAATTAGGAGTGAAATCTCCTGTTTCATAAGTTCTCACAGCCAGTCGGCTGCATCCGTTCCATCCTGTATTGTAGATGCTGAAATCCGCACTAGTAGTTACCAGCGGTGCAGATAAAGAGAAAAGAAATATTAGCACAACCACCGAAGCAGCTATGATGTAGATCGTGATAGTTCTCATCTTTTTTCTCATCCGATCACCCTGTGCAGATTCTTTATACCATTGTTAAAACGTTCTATCTCGGTTTGTGTGATATCTCTACCAGAGAAGAAAGCTTTCTCGAAAATCGAGGTCACGGTACTGATCTCCTGAGAACCAGTTACGTGAGATATTTCTTTTTCAATATCCCGATGAGTAGTTCCTTTTTTCAACGAGATCTCATCCGTATCTTTCAATCTATCTATGAACTCGTTGTATATCTTAGGTATGTCATCTCTAGAACTAGCTGATAAGTCTTTATCGCTTTTTATCTGCAGGACCGGAGGTTTAATGCCACCCTCGGTTCTAGAATCCTTTATCTCCTCTTCGATAGATTTAGTCTTATAAAATATGAAGTAATAATATAGTAAAGATACCAAGACAGCTACAATAATGATCAAGCCTAATTCTCCACCCGGTATTATCTGAGGTATCAAACCATGCTCTTCATCATCATTATCGTCGACATCGTCACGGGCTTCATCGGGGTCATCACCTATACCTATGTGATCGCCTTCTCTGTATATGAAGACAGGATCTGATTGAGAAGAACGAAACGTCTCAGTTCCATTAAAAACCGATTCCAAACGATACAATCCGTCATCGGGTGCTATGTCATCGACGGTCAGAACCTCCCCGTAAACACCGTCTTCATCAGTTTGAGTAGAAGTAAAAGGTCTACCGTTGATCAGGATATCGATGTTCATACCTGCCAATGGTTCTTCAGAGCTTGCATTCCGTAATTGTCCACTAATTGATAAATCGTAAACTTCACTAACATCTCCATTTACCTGGGATTCTAATGTCAAATTAGTAGGTATGTTCACGGTAAAATCTACAGAAGCTTGGCTTCCTTCTATGGTTTCATTACCTATGTAAGAAATCTCGATACTAGATGTCCCCCATGGGAAAAGTTCAGAGGAAAAATCCAAGAAAAAAGATCCGTCTGGGTTCACATTTACACTTCGGTTGAATGTTGAATCAAGGGATATATCTTGGAGTGGAATCTGGGCTCTGGTTTTGAATTCACCCTGAAGATCGATGTCCTGATCATAATATTCCTCTCTGTCCACTGATAACTGGATTTCAGATGAGTACTTAACGACCTCTATCTCGGCGCTCCTGTTCAGGTCGTTTGCGGATACACTTAAGTTCAAAGTCCCTAGTTCCGTATCCCAGGGTAACTTGTAATCGAAATGATAAAAACCGTCTTCATCGGTAAGAGTGCTGTTGACAACGGATTCCTCGACAGAAAGGGATACCTCGATCCCTTCCATGTAAACTCCACTTTCAATGTAAACACCATAGATAGTTATCAGTTCTCCCGGGTGAACCTGTGATGGGACGACAAAGTCTACGTGAGATGGTATAGATCTGAATAGGAATAAAATATCGTCATGGAATTCTTCATAGTCGTCCAGCATTTCATGGATTTCTGAAACATACTCTAAAAGTGCTTCATTTTCCAGCCTTTCAGTTTCGATCATTTCTATGTAAAATTCTACATTTTCAATTGAATTACGCATCTTGGTAAGGTCGTATGAAGCTTCATTAAGAAAATCTATTCCATCACGTAGATACTCTAGATCCCTATCGTTAAGGTTCCAATCTTCATAAACATGTATAGCATCTCCCATATTCGAGACAAAGTCGATATGACTTTCCGAGAAACTCGTTATATTCTGAGCAGACTTCATGTAAGGTATGTACAAATTCTCCAGGTACTCATAACTCGAAACCTCGCCTTCTATATCTTTGAGTATGGTTTCAGCGTATCCAACCGTATCCAAAGCCTCCTCTGAGTAATTCAGAGCTTGACCGAGATTTTCAGAGCTGTGATTGTACTTTACCCTTTCTTCATTGGTTGAAATTGTTAAATTTACATTTGATGAGCTATTCAAAGATGATTCAAGTATAGAAATTGTCCTACCAAGAGATATATAAAGGGCCTCGATATCTTCTTCGGCCTCGTCGAAATTTCGATGACTGGGTTGAGCTGAGTATATACCTGCTGCAACAGATAAAATCAGCAGTAAAGCGATGACCGTAGATATACCCCTATTATCAACCATCTCGAAAGCATTACATTTACTCAATTAAATCTTTTGCGATACTTTTATAATCCAGCTTTATCTTAACCTAGCATAGATGAAAATCGGTGATCTGAAAAAGCCAGAGTACTTATCAAAAGTATTCGGAACGATATTCATAGTTCTGAGCATTTACTTATTTATATCTACAGAAAACATGAACATAGCTTTTGGATCTCTTTTCATAGGTGTCATAACAATAGTCATCCTGCATTTCAAAACAGTTGAAAAATCAACCGCGGAAAGCATGCTGGAATCTTCAGTTTTGCCCTTAAATGATCTGATCGGGGATTTAGACCTTAAAGGTGACGGTGTGTACATCCCACCGGGTAAGAATCTGAGTTCATCAAGAACATACATCCCCGCAGGGGATTTCAAAGGTTTACCGGATATCTACGATGAGATGACTATCATCACCGGAGGAGTGGGTAGAACGGGCATATCTCTAAAGCCGTTAGGAGCACCGATAGTCAGCGAAGCAAAGATACGGATGGAATCTGACCTTGACGGTGTTGGTATAGAGGGCGCCCGTGAGGGTATGGGGATCTTAACACACGGATTGTCACTAGCCAAATCTTTCAGTTTTAGAGAAGATGAGGGTCAATTTAAATTGCGTATAACCCACGACGGTTACAACGACTACTGTGAGGGACTCAGAAAATACAGTACGAAACTCTGCACTCGCACTGGGTGTCCGATATGCAGTGCTTATCTCACCTGTGCTTCTGAAGGAATGAAAACTCCTCTGAGAGTCGTAGAGTTCGAAAAAGAAGATAAACATATCAAATACACACTGGAGGATGTTTCATGATGATCCATCAAAAGATCGTCGTGGCTATGGGGTTGTGGACCTCTCTCTGCCTTATATTGGTTAGTGGACATAATCTAGAGCTCTTCGGTATACTCCTTTTGATAGGTATTTTGATCTCTAGAGAGCTAACATCGACTTACACGGACTTGATAACAGGTGACAGGATGGACACTTTCATATACATAGGGATAATCTTTTTCGTTGCAGTGGTGTCTAGAAGGATTTTAAATATACTGGAGATAATCTAAACTATATCTTCCAGACAATCTAAAAGCTCTTCGTTTTCTTCACGTGTACCGACGGTTATCCTGACGTGATCTTTTAATCGCTCCTCCTCGAAGGCCTTTATCAAGATACCCTCTTCAGCTAACCTTTCATACAACTCAAGGGACCCGATATCATGGGATGGTCGGCAGAAAAGAAAGTTCGCTTCTGAAGGGAGTACGTTGAAATCCAGGTAGCGGAGCTCTTCAGTGAGATACTCCCTCTCTATTATGGTTCTTTCAAGAGCCTCTTCCACGAATCCTTGATTATCGATCGCCGATACAGCCACGGCTTGGGAAAGAACGTTCACATTATATGACATCATATCCTCTCTCAAAAGCATAATGTTACGAGCCTTTGAAATGGCATATCCCACTCTTATCCCTGCGAGACCCCACGCCTTGGAAAAGGTTCTAGTTATTATCAGATTATCATAACGAGATAAAAGGGTTAAACAGTTCTCGGAACTGTATTCAGCGTAGGCCTCGTCCACGACCACCATGACTTCTTTATCTAAAAGTGATTCGATGTGCTTTTTATCCATAGCCAAAGAAGTAGGGTTGTTAGGTGAACATATTACTAAAACGTCTATATCTTCGATATAACTGGTTGTTGCGGGTAATGTGAAGTCACTTTCTAAGGGGATCTCTAGGACTTTTCGTTCATTTCGATTTGCAAGGAAAGTATAATATCTATAGCTAGGTTCGAAATACCCCACGACTCCATCGGACGGCACTAATGTCTTGAAGATAGTATCTAAAACCATGTCAGAACCATTAGCGACCAGAAACTGATCCGATTTCAAACCGTAGTACTTACCTAACCTTTCACAGATATCTTCAGAGTATTCCGAAGGATAATCGGCCAATTCAAGGTCCAAAGTCAACAATCGTTCATAATACTCATCAGCCAGTAGATGATTTTCGTTTAAGTCCAAGTGAATAGGCTTTTGATTCATCGAAAATTGTAGAGTTAACAAATAATAAAAAAGTTGTTAAAGGGTTTTTAGCGGTATGCTTGAGGAGATTTACCCTCATCTCTGAGGTCTTTTCTTTCGTCGATCTTCTCATTGATATCTTCCATAGCTTCCTCTAAATGCTTCATCTTCACCTGCATACCTTCGAGTTCATCTTTGGACATCTCTCCTCCTTTACTTATGAACTCCCTGATAGCGATCATCACGCCTTCGTTACATATGGCGGCTATATCGGCACCGCTCATGTCAGTGGTCTGTTTAGCCAATCTATCTATGTCAACGTCGTCGGCAAGAGGTTTATCTTTGGTATGGACTTCGAAGATCTTCTTTCTAGTTTCTTGATCCGGCATATCGATCTGAAGTCTTCTATCAAATCTACCAGGCCTAAGTAATGCAGGATCTATCAATTCGGGTCTGTTTGTAGCCGCCAACACCACTACATCGTGCAGCGGTTCCAATCCATCTAGTTCCGTTAGGAGTTGTGATATAACTCTCTCAGATACATTAGAATCTGCACTAGAACCTCTCTTTGGTGCCAAGGCGTCGATCTCGTCGAAGAATATTATCGTAGGTGCCGCTTGTCTAGCCTTTCTGAAGGTTTCTCGGACCGCTTTCTCACTCTCACCTACCCACTTTGAGAAGAACTCAGGTCCTTTAACGGATATGAAATTAGCTTCGCTTTCGTTGGCTACGGCTTTCGCGAGGAGTGTCTTTCCAGTTCCCGGAGACCCGCTCAACAAGATGCCTTTCGGTACTTCAGCGTCCATGTGTTTGAAAACATCGGAATATTTCAACGGCCATTCAACTGCCTCGACTAAGCGCTGTTTGGCCTTATCTAAACCACCTACGTCTTCCCAGGAAACATCTGGAGTCTCTATCATCACTTCTCGCATGGTAGATGGATCCATCTCCCTCAAGGCGGTTTTGAAGTGCTCGTCTTTAACTTCAAGACGATCTAAGACTTCTGGGGGTATCTGTTCCAAGTCCATATCGATATCCGGTAGGATCTCCCTTAATGCCAGCATTGCAGCCTCTTTAGCCAATGCCTCGATATCCGCACCCACGAAGCCGTGAGTATGTTTTGAGAGTTCCATCAGATCTACATCGTCAGCTAACGGCATACCTCTTGTATGGATATCTAAGATCTCTTTTCTACCGTCTTTATCCGGCATGCCGATCTCGATCTCCCTATCGAATCTACCTGGACGTCTCAATGCCGGGTCCAATGCGTGTGCACGATTGGTGGCACCGATAACGATAACTTTACCTCTAGCTTCCAGACCGTCCATCAAAGAAAGCAACTGTGCCACGATCCTCCTTTCGGTTTCACCTGTAACTTCATCTCTTTTTGGAGCGATGGAATCCAATTCATCGATAAATATTATCGCGGGCTGGTTCTCTTCAGCCTCTTCAAATATCTCTCTCAACCTACCTTCGGATTCACCATAATATTTAGAAACGATTTCAGGACCGCCTATGTTGTAAAAATTAGCGTCAGTTTCACTAGCCACTGCTTTCGCCATTAGTGTCTTTCCGGTACCAGGTGGTCCGTGTAACAATACACCTTTAGGGGCCTCGATACCGACTTTATCGAACAATTCGGGATGTCTGAGAGGTAATTCAACCATCTCCCTTACTTTTTCCATCTCTTTATCTAACCCCCCGATATCTTCGTAAGACACCCTAGGGACTTGAGCTATCTCTTCCTTGCTGAGGGGTTTCTCAGAGATCTTTACCTCGGTACTAGGTCTAATCATCACGGCCTTTGCAGACGGGGAATATGATTTTACAACCAATTCGATCTTCTTACCCATGACGTTCAAAGTGATAGAATCTCCCTTGGAGATAGGCCTATCACGCAGGGCCTGTCTTCTTAGATAATCTTCCCCACCCATCAATCTGATCGGCTGGGTGGGAGCAAAAGTGACCTTTGTAGCAGTCCTTGCTTGAACTTTTTCGATACCTACCTTCTCGTCTATCTTGACTCCAGCATTCCTCCTGGTGGGACCATCTATTCGGATGACACCGGTGTTTCTATCTTTCTCATCTCCAGGCCATATCTTTGCCGGTGTCTGCTTATCCCCGTTTATCATAACTATATCCCCACTGTGTAGATCCAACATCTCTTTAACAGCTGGATCGATACGGGCTAGTCCTCTTCCCACATCTGATGATTTGGCTTCAGCAACTTTTAAGACTTTATCTTGTCTTGTCATAATTATTCACTCCACGAGTTTACAACTTCATGTTGTTATGTCCTAATGACAATTGATGTTCTATATAAATGTTTCGTTTCCGAACTACAATAAAAAGACAAGAACCACCGCTAAAACCAGACCGAAAATCAACAGTAATGCACGAACTAATTTTCCTTTATGCTCTTCATCGTATCTCTGTGGAACGTAAGGTTGGGATTTAAGGAGCCATTCACGTTCTGATTTGATGGTGAATGCCGAGTCGGGAACCCTTTCATCACTATATTTAGTCACAGCGCAGTGTTCCACCTCCCCCTTTTCTATAGACGAGAATGGTGGGTCGATGACTCTGCTACCGTCATACCTATCCATTATATCCACCCCTGATTAGAATATAATAACACAGTTATATCCATATCATACTATTTGTTTGAACTTGTTTATAGACTTTACTGCACAGGTAAAAATATTACCTTAGAATATAATAAACTATCAAGAGTATGACTATCTTAGATATCGTCTCCGGTTTAACGGCGCTCCTCATTGGATTACTTTTGGGTATCCAAAGGGAGTACCACGGTTATCAAACAGATAGGAAGGTGTTTTCCGGAGCAAGGACATTTACTATCGTATCGGTCTTCGGTTTCGCAGCCGTTAGACTATTTGGTGATGACCCGTTTCGTATCATCTTCTTGACTTTCCTTTTCATTCTGATCTTCCTATCGATCCCGGTTTTAAAACACAATATGACCAAACCAGGGATGACCACATCGGTTGCACTAGTTCTCACTCTTTTACTTGGGATGTTAGTGGCTTACGACCTCATCCTTGAATCGATCATGATTTCTTTGATATTGTTCGTGATCTTGACTTTCAAAGAGAGATTGCACAGATTCGCATCTATACTGACGAAAGAAGAACTCTCCAGTGCCGTGAGGTTTATCGCTGTCGGGATCGTGATCTTACCTGTGGTTTACAGTGTGGGCATTATACATCCTTTGATCGGACCTGGAAGACTTTTCGACACCGTGAAAACCGTTCTCATGGTCATATTCGTTTCCTCGATATCATTTACCAGCTTTTTAGTGATCAAATATATCGGACCGAATAAAGGTATGAAGATATCTACGTTCCTAGGTGGTTTCGTTAACTCTGCAGCCACTACAGCATCGGTTTCACAGAAATCTAAAAAGAACCCCCTAATGCTTCCGATTTCTTTGATTTCTGTACTTCTGACCAACACATCCATGATAATCAAGGATCTTATATTGATCTTAGTACTCACGGGTGGGTTGATACTAGATGCGATCATACTGCCTATCGGAGTACTGATAATATTATCCACGATCATAATGATATCACTAAGGAGGAGGGATCCATTTTCCGAATCTTTTGATATAGAATTGGGGAGTCCATTTGCTATATTGCCTGCGGTAAAATTCGCACTGATATTTTCATTCATATCGGCTTCCGCATACATACTTAGAAGCTATGTCGGGCCTTATGGGGTATACGCAGTGGCTATTGGTGGTTTGGTCTCCACTACGTCCGTGTCCGCCTCATTAGCTGTGCTTTACACAGGTGGAGAGATATCTTCGACGACTACCGCTATCACCCTCACTTTAGCTTTGGCAGCGGGTTCACTATCTAAGATAAGTATCATCCGGATATATGACAAAAAACTGATGAAAAAGGCCAGTTTACCGTTGATCATCGTAGCCATTACGGCCTTCGTGCTATCAATCCTCCTTTTCCTGCTAGGAAAATAATTAAATATTATCAGAGTAAAGAGGACTTGATGTTAGGTATCAGTTCAGGTTTAATACTCGCTCTCATAATAATAGCTTCATTTTTGATAATATTTACAATTCTACAAAAATTAGGTGTTTTAGAGCCGTTTGGATTGGAATTGAGTGGCCCCTTTTTAATGTGGAAAACTCAGAAGGGTAGGAAGTTCATAGATGGGACCGCCCATAAGAGAAAAAAGTTCTGGAAGAATTACGGAACACTGGGTATTATCGTCGTTTCGATATGCATGGTGATCATAATGATCCTGGTCATCTGGTCAGCTATCCTTGCATCTCAAATACCGGCAGAACAAGCACCCTCTCCCGAGATGGTGCTGGGAATACCCGGTGTGAACCCACTTATCCCGATATGGTACGGTATCGCAGGACTGGCCATAGCTATCATAGTCCACGAGTTCAGTCACGGTATTCTAGCCCGTGTAGCCGACATTGATATCAAATCTTTAGGTTTGGCGTTCCTCGTCGTACCCATAGGAGCATTTGTAGAGCCGGATGAACACGAGATGGAGAAACTATCAAAGATCAAAAGAAGCAGGATCTACAGTGTAGGACCAACTACCAACGTTCTTCTAGCACTTGTCGTTATATTGATTTTCTCAACTTTGTTCATGGGTTCGATATCTGCTAAACAAGATGGTGTCATAATCAACAATATCTCAAGAGGATCACCCCTTTACAACATAAATGTAGAAGGGGGAGAGGAAATAGTCAATATCGGTGGAATAAATATAAGAAATATCGATGATTTTAGAACAGTAGATATCGCACCAGCTAGAGACGTAGACGTTACCGTTTTCGACGGTACCGATGAAAGAATACATCGAGTAAAATCTGGGTTAGTGGTAACAGGTATAGGAGGGAATTACCCTGCAGATGAAGCAGGTTTAGAAGTAGGTGACATCTTAATAAACATAGATGAAAAAGAGATAAGAAATCATGAAGATTTCTTTGATTACATGGATGATACGGAAGCAGGTAGGACCTACAATATAACATTCTACAGAGAGGATGAAGGGAACTTGACATCGGAGATAACTTTAGCAGATAAATACGAAGCATACGGTGAACTTTTCCCATCGGAGAACAGAGAAGAGTTCAAAGGAAAAGGTTATGCGGGTATAAGTGTGAATTACCTTGGAGTAAGCGTATGGAACGTTGACTTCTTACCCAATTTCTTATCAAGTCCTTTCGCCGGTGCAGATAACCTTGGAGATTATATACAATCGGGTTTGACCTACATCTCATTACCTTTCTTACAACTTTCACCAGTTCCTGAAAATATCGCTAATCTATATCAGGTGAGTGGACCACTTTCGGTACTGCCGTCGTCTGGATTCTGGATCATCGCAAACTTACTCTATTGGGTCTTCTGGTTGAATCTTATGGTGGGTCTTTTCAACGCTTTACCGGCGGTTCCACTAGATGGTGGATATATATTCAAAGACGGGCTTAGAGCTTTAGCAGATAAGTTAAAGATGAAAGAAAAGAATAAGAAAAAATTCACATCTGGTATTTCATACACTATAGCGTTTCTGATACTGTTCTTACTTATATGGCAGTTGATAGGGCCTAGAGTTTAACTTTTAACTATTTCGAAGCCTTCGTCGAAGATCAATGGGAAATAGTCTCGTGGATGTTCAGTCTTTCTCATCTTCATGGTGGACATGAACAGGTTCATGTTAGTTCCCTTCCTTTTTAATTCCATGTGGAATATTCCGTCGGAAAGGAAACCCTCTCCAGCTTCGGTGAATTCTAATTTATCCATTGGTATCTCGTGTACTATTATAGTCGTCAACTTCATGCTTCTAAGCCATTCAAAGAATTTGAAGAGGTCTCTACGGGAATCGTCGAACTGGGCCATAGTTTTCAATACTGGAAGAGAATCTATAACCAGTAGTTCGTTATCGATGTTCTTCTTGAGGTTCTTGACATACCTTCTGAAAACCTGGATCCAATCCATATTTTCTAGTTCGGAAACCCGTGAACGTATCAAACCGAGGTCTAAAATACTCAATTTTCTATCTACATCGTTCCAATCCATGCCTAAACCTTTCATGTTCTCTATCAAACTGTCACGGGTCTCTTCTAAAGATATGTAAACGCTTCTTTTATCTTCTTTTAATGCATTAAAATATAGAATATTAAATGCGATAGAAGATTTCATGGAACCAGGCGGTCCGACTAGAAGTATTACACTTCCTTCCGGGACCCCACCTTTCAGATTGTCATCTAGACCGCGGACATATGTTTTGATTCTATTAATTTTACCTTTAGGCACGTTATCTCCTCCAGTTAAAAGGCACTTAGATAATATATCAATAAACTAACATATATGACTTTCGTTTAGCAAAACTTCTATTACTCACCGATAATATATTACTAATATGCTGCAGTTCAAAGAAGTTGCTGTACTGGACAGGAATTCTGAATTTAGAGGTGTCCCACCCGGACGATTGATGGAAAAGGCCGGAAAGGGATTAGCTGAAGAGATACACGAGAGATATCCTGATAGGGATGTGGTCTTCTTCTGTGGAACTGGTAACAACGGTGGTGATGCTTATGTGGCAGCTAGATATCTCGGTGAGTGGTCCAGTCACGATAAGATCACAGTTTATCTGATAAAGGGATCAGATGGAGTTCGTTCAGAACTCGCCAAAAAGAATCTGGATAAGTTGGACTGTAAAATAATCGATGAAATAGATTGGGATCTAGTAGAGAATTCAGTCGTAGTAGATGCACTTTTAGGTACTGGGATCAAAGGAGAGATCAGAGAGCCATACAGAAGTCTTATTCAGGACATGAATGAACGCTCGAAAAATATCGTTTCCGTGGATGTGCCCAGTGGTTTGGGGGCTGATCTTCAAGTACGACCTGAATTGACGGTCACTTTCCACGATTTGAAAGAAGGGATGGAAGAGGACAACTGCGGTGAAATAGTCGTAAAGGACATCGGCATCCCAAAAGAAGCGGAAATATTCACCGGTCCGGGAGAACTTTTACTCTATCCTGAACCAACTGATAGATCACATAAAGGTGATAACGGTAGTTTGCTCATAATAGGAGGAGGACCATACACAGGGGCACCGGCTTTAGCTGCTCTAGCCGCATATAGGGTTGGTGTGGATCTTGTCCATTTAGCGGTTCCCAGTAAGATCAAGGACATTGTAGCTGGTTTTTCTCCGAGTTTCATAGTTCATCCTTTAGAAGGTGAGAAAGTCATCCAAAAGCACGTAGATAAATTAATAGCTCTATCCGAAGAATGCGATGCTGTTTTACTCGGACCTGGATTGGGGGGCCATGAAGCTACTCTTAAAGTCTGTAGGGATTTCTTCGAACGAGTTCAAAAACCACTGGTGATCGATGCAGATGGTCTAAAGTCTGCTGCAGATAATCCGGGAATCCTGCCTAAAGGCACTGTTATCACACCACACGCTGGTGAGATCAGGATGTTCGACGAAAGGGTAGAATCCGTCAAGTTGGCGGATAAGTTGGCCAAAAAATACGGTATTACAGTTCTTCTCAAAGGGAAGATCGATCACATAATTGACGGCGTCAGAAACAAAAAGAACGATTTCGGTACACCTGCGATGACGGTTGGTGGGACAGGTGACACGCTGGCAGGAGTCGTAGGTGGTCTATTAAGTAAGGGTATGAGTTCTTTCGATGCTGCTAGGTTGGGTGCTTTTATAACATGTAAAGCGGGAGAACTGGCTTTCCAAGATTTTTCATGGGGGCTTATGGCTGAGGACATATCGGAGAGAATTCCTGATGTCTTGAAAAAGGCATGATTATTACGAAAGATTAATTTATGTTATATGTGTTTAAGGTTTTATTGGGATGAATTTATACTCCGTAACATTAGCCCGAGGAGGTTTATGAAATGAATAAAGCGGTAGTTCTTGACACAGTCAAAAAGCTTGGTTCACTTAAAGATATAGATATAAGTATACTTGTTAAGAAAAATGGAGATATAATCGCATCAGCCGGTCACGATGTTTTTATTTCTCTTGAAACTTTTGGAATCATGTCCGCTACGATATTTGGGGCTGCAAACACTGCAAATGAACATCTAGATAAAGAGAATCCAGATCGTATCGTTATACGTTCAAAAGATGGAGATACCGTTATCAAAGGTGTTGACAACGATTATATACTGGTTATAAGAAGTAAAAAAACTAAAAATTTTAAAAAAATCCTTAGGAATATGGACAAAGCTATAGACCATCTAAGGGAAAATATGGGGGCATGAATATGGTTCCGATCGATATACCTCCAGAACTGATCAATTTCTTTGAATCTTACTGGGGACGTTCCCTAATGATAAAGGGCAAAGCAGGAACCGGTAAAACCATTCTGAGTTTGAGTTTTATGGAAGAGTTGGGAAACATCGAAAATACTTTTTACCTTTCAACACGGGTTGCAAACGACTCTCTGTACAGTCAATTTTCCTGGTTGAAGGAAAAGGAATGGAGGGAGAACTTGATCGATGCTAGTATGGATTTTCTACGTGTTCTTTCTAAAGGTAAGGATCTAAAGGACTTTCAAGAAAGAAAAGAGGATATGGAAAAAGTCGATATGGCTAGGGAAGTTCTTTCCACCATGAAAGGGGGAAAAGAGTCGTGGAGATCAGAAGCTCCAGAACACGTCAGCAGGAGTATGCTGGATAATCTTGATATGAAAGACGAGATGTTGGAGATACTGGATATCTACAATCGTGTTGATAAGAGATTACCAGAGAGGTCACTGATCATCATCGATAGCCTGGAGGCTTTGATTGAAAGATACGATATCGAACCGAAAGTTTTGATCAAAACACTCCAGAAGGATCTAGTGGAACGGTCCGGGGTCAAATTAATACTGATCATCGAAGAAGATAAATCAACTCGGTGGGATTATCTTGTTGATGGATATATCACCATGAGTGAAGGGTACGGATTCACCTATCTCGAGAAGAACGAGACCGTTACGTGGAAGTCCCAAATCAAGTAGTCCGTCCAACTCCTTAGAACCTGTGGAGAA
>JAFDTG010000004.1 GCA_019594235.1 Candidatus Saliniplasma halalkaliphilum
TCGACTTGCTGGTTTTCGATTTTTTACCGATCTGGGTTCTAAGACTGTTGATATTACAGGTACTGCTATCAATTCTGATATATCTGTTTGTTAAATTATACTGGAGGGACTGATTTGAATACGACACTTTTAGTTCTTAGTATAATAACATCTTACCTTACATTCACTCTACTCCTCGGAGTTTACGGTTATAAAATTTCTAAGAAAAATGTACAAGATTACTTCTTGGCTAGCAGGAAGATCGGTCCTTTCGTCCTATTTTTTACTCTAGCCGCAACTAATTTTTCAGCCTTCACATTCCTTGGATTCGCTGGAGAAGCCTACACTTCCGGATATGCGTTTTACGGGATCATGGGTTTTGGAACTTCGTTCACAGCGCTTTCATTCTACATAATCGGGAGAAAGGTATGGATTCTAGGTAAGGAAAAGGGGTATATCACCCCACCAGAGTTGATCGGAGGAGAAACAGATAGTCACGCTTTGAGGATGTTATACGTTGCTATCATGGTGATCTTCACTCTCCCTTATCTAGCCGTTCAACCGATGAGTGCTGGATTTGTACTGAGCGCCCTTACCAACGGAGCGATACCATATTTCTATGGAGCAGTATTCTTGACCGTGTTCATAATCGTTTACGTGTTCTTGGGTGGCATGAGAACCATCGCATGGACCGACGTTCTACAGGGTCTTATGATGATCTTCCTTTTGCTCACAGCCGTGATAGTACTTGCATACAATCTTGGAGGTTTACAGGCGGCGCATGAACAAGCAAGGTCTGTAGATCCCGGATTGTTCATAAGGTCCGGAACTATTTCGATCAAGATCTGGCTCAGTTTCTCGATATTATGGTCTTTTTGCAACCCTATGTTCCCGCAGCTGTTCCAGAGATTCTTCATAGCCGATAGCGAGAAGAGTCTGCAGAGAGCATCCATGATATATCCCCTGGTTACCGGTTTCCTATTCTTATTACCCATTATGATAGGAGTTATGGGACGAGGTGCAATACCCGGATTGAGCGCACAGGAAGCAGATAGTATCCTCCCGATGATGCTGGAAAGGTATGCACCTCTCTGGCTCTCGGCCTTGATAATGAGTGGAGGTTTTGCAGCGTTCATGTCCACTGCCGATAGCCAACTCCTTACCATGAGTTCTATGTTCACTAGAGATATATTCCATCCCTACGTTCCCTTCGACAGTGAGGATTTTGACTACTCCGTAGGGCACATCATGGTGATAGTTTTGGCGGTAGTGGGTCTTGCTATAGCGTACAAACCTCCTGCTACCATATTCACTATAGTCACGTGGGCTTTTACCGGCTTAGCCATACTGTACCCATCTACGCTTGGAGTCTTATACTGGAAAGCCGACGCTAACGCTTGTATTTTATCCATATCCACAGGTCTGTTCATGCTGCTGTTATACCAATTCAAGCTCATACCGGACTTTGGATTCCTGCCAGCGATACCGATAGTTCTAGTTTCGGGGCTGGTTTTATTCGTAAGTCATCATGTGATCCGATCAAGACTTTAAAAACCGCACAAAGTTCTCAACCCTGGTTCGATTCACTTTATTCTCAGTGATGCCCCCGTGTTTGAAAGCACTGCCGATGATAGCTCCGTTGGAACATTTTAAAATTTTATTCGCATTGCTTAAACGGACTCCAGAACCAACTAAAACAGGAACTTCTACTGCGCCCCTCACTTTCTTAAGATCGTCGATATCCACGGGTTCGTTAGTTCGACACCCTGATACTATCACAGCGTCTGCACACCCTCTTTCAACAGTATCCTTGGCTGCAGTTTCAATACTTTCAGGATAAACAGTTTTACCATGCTTCACGTAGATATCAGAAAAAATAGATGCGTTTATTCCGTTTTCTTTTTTGAATCGCTGGATCTTGTCAGATTCTCCTTCAATTATTCCCTGTTCCGTCATGGTGATACCCACGTACACATTGATCCTAACAAAATCTAGATTTAATTCCTTAGCAATCTTCAGGGCGGACTTCCAATCGTTCCGTAACACGTTCACACCCGTGGGGACTTCGATCTCATCTTTGATTTCAGAACAGATTTTCAAAAAGGCATCATACGTTTCTTCAGAGACTTTAAGTGAGTATGGTTTATCACCGTAATTTTCAACAAGTACCGCATCTACACCACCTCTTTCAAGAGCACGGGCGTCCCGTAGAGCGGATCCGATTATATCTTGTAAATCGTCATAGCTGGGTGATCCTAGAAGAGGATCAAGATGAACCATCCCTATCAATGTACCATCTTCGATCTTCATCATATATCGATAACAAACTGCTCTTTAATATTATTGATGGCAAGATTTATAACAAACGATTCATCCCTTCACCCGATGCTTGATTATCTCAGTTCTAAGATGGTTTGGATCGTAGCAGCGATCGTAATGACGAGCAGTATAATGGGTATTTTCGTATGGCAGCGGGAGAGTTCAGAAGAGTTAGAATTAGAGATCCGAGCTAGAGGTATTCGAGATATCGTTAACGAATTCTGTAACACAGACGGTGAAGTTAAAGCTGAAATCTCATTCAATGAAAGTGCTTCATCGGATTTTAAATTGGAACCAACTATAAATGATGAACCGTACAAACTCAATTTTACGCCCGCGGGTTTATTTTTGAACCAATATCGGAAAAGTGTCTGGAATCGCTTTATCAAGGAAGTTTATCTTTTCAACCCGAACTTACTTGACAGTAGAACTTCGATTGGTATCTTAGACAGGATCAACATCGAAAACCATCACATGTCGATCTCCAGCGATGAAGATTTCATCATAGAAACAAAAGAGTTCAACGATATACATCATGTTTTTATCTACAGAGGAACCGTTGGTGAGATCGAAAACGAAACTCGGAGGATAAAAAATATTATAGAACAAGTTACCGACTGGACTATAGAAGAACCTGAGAATCGAAGAAATATCACTGTGGAAAAGAACATGACTTTCAAAAACGATTATTACTATGTCAACACAGATACTCTAACTCCAGTGAACACAGATAATCTGCACCTCTGGAAGCCAGAAACGAATACTACTACAAGGGATGATATAGAGGATAGGTCTATAGAACATCGTGAAATTAACGTGGATCGTCATCAAAATATCACTGTACAAACAAAACTGATGGATATAGATGGAAATTTTACCGTTTTAAACTATCTATACAAACCTTGAAGTCACCATTGGACTAACTGCCCATTAACAAGAGTCATTTCATTACCCAATTCTACTCCAAATTCGATACGCCATTCACCGAGATCTTTACCGATGATCGATGCGATTGCTGGTACGTTGACAGAAAATTCAACGGTCGATGCATCCTCTAACCCAACTTCAACGGAAAGTTCAGTTTCCTCTAATATCGATGATGGTAAACTATCCACATTACAATTCGGTCTTCTTTCAACTATACTTTGCAGCAGGTGTCTCACCTGTTGACCTATCCATCTTATAAAATCTAGAACACCTTCAGCTGAAGCTAAACCGAAAGATACAACGATGTCCATTTGATTAACAGTACATGAAAAGAACAACTCGATCGAATCCAGTATAGATTGTAAAAATCGTATCAATTCTTCTAATAACAGATCCGCAAATGTTCTAACGAACTCTACGATATAATCCAAATTAAAATTAGAATCCCGCATATACTCGACGGTGTTCCAGAAAGCATTGTTTATCGAACCGTGAATCAAATCAGATGATATGTTACGGACATCTATATATGAGATCTTCAGACCGAAGTCAAAATTTGATACTACGACAGGGCCTATAGGTATTGATACTGCGCTCAAAGCCGGGAATACTTCTGCCGTGCTGTATTCTTTAGTTTCTGTTTCAGGCTCTTCGTCTTTTTCAATCTCGGGGATTTCAAGATGTAATATAGCGCCATCGCCCTCTTCACCGAATTGGCCTTGAGATTGGAACCAGCTATCATATACAGAAATCGGAGTACCGGCTCTTGCAAAAGGATCTATCTGCCAGAGTATGTTCATGGAATCAGAAGATAAAGAACCGTTGGCAATAACGTTATTATCCAAAACATAAAGTTCTAGATCTATAGTAGTGCCTAAAGCCGATCCATTTACGTCTAGTTTGAGGAATACGGGATGAGGTGTGCCAATATTGGGTAATGTTTTATTTTCACCATCTTCGTAAACATCTATACCCATATTAATACCCAATAAAGATAACGTAGCTGCGAAATCCTGCAATCTGTCCCTATTATCCAGTATGGTTTCAGCTAAACCTTTCAATGTTGTGTTTACCAAGGTCTTGACTATCTCCCCCAAGTATTCGACTAATGAAGCTGCATGTTCTTTCAAACGGTTCACAATATTGTCAAAAAGTTCAAGGATCTTGTAAAGTCCATCGAGTAGATAAGATAGTGGTTCCTTTAACAGGTCCCATATCTTGTTTAGAAAATCCAATACGGAAGATAAATCGATGTCATCTCTAGTGTATTCAACACCTTCTAAGGCCCAACCTGATGCTACACTGATAGATAGACCAAAACCTAACTGGTACGTTCCATTCAAAGACAAGAAAGCGGGTTCTTCGTCACCCAGCATGTATGGTGTTTTCCGTTTAACATCCAAAAATATCTCGGTATCGGGGATGATGATGTCCCATTCCGTTTTAAAAGGACGTGAAGATATAGTTGTGACTTCAGTAAAATGATGGCCGCTGGGATCAGATATATCTAAAAAGTCTTCTATCTGGAGATATCCCGGTTGAATATCCACTAGCAGTTCCAATTCTTTGGAAGAATTAGTTTCGAGTGGTGAGTATTCAAAATTTTCTTCAGTCATCAACGGAACCCTATATTCCATATTACTCATTTCAGAGCTGAGGATCATATTTGAAGTGGTTTCAGTCAATAATTCTTCGGTCAGATCGAATAGACTTTCACCAAAAGGCCCCCCTCCTATGAAAGACCAAAGTTTCCGCTGAAACAGATTGCCTTCTATATATTCTCCATTATCACTGATCTTGAAGTTGATGCTTACCTCCTGAGTGAGTCCATTTCCTCTCATATCTTGAGCGTTTTCAAGTACGAAAGTGACCTCTCTTCCAGGATCGAAACCACCGTGATTCAAGATCAAGATTGTACCATCATTAGTCCATTCGTCCTCCCAATAACCTGGGTTTGGCTCACAGCTAAATTCCAGACTTTCAGGTCTAATTTTCTTGTCAAATTGTATCACAATAGGCGAATTCGAAAGATAGTGTTCAGTCCCATCTCTAGGTGATATCTGCTCTACAGTAGGATTTGATCTATCCTCGGTCCTAAATGAAAAAGGGTTAGAAGTTTCATACTCCTTCGAAGAGATCAGCGGTAAACCCTCTTCACATTTAGCTTCGATAAAAACACTGTAGTTCTGGTAGGGTGAAAAAGGTTCATGGGTTATCAAGACCGATTTGTTATTAGAACCCCAAGTGTAATTCAAATTTTCCACATCGGGACTAAATGTCAATTCGAATGAAGATACATTGATAGGCTTATCAAAAGTGAGTCTGATATTCTCATCAAGTCTCACACCGTCGTTTCCGTTTTCGGGGTTGTTCGATATGAGTGTAGGGTGATCTAAAGATTTGGTATTTAGTGTTAAAGAGAGAGAATTCTGTCCATTTCTTTTAAAAGATGAGTCATCGTAACGTGAACGTATTTCGACAAGGTTAAAATCCAAATCTATCTGGGCACTAGGAGAAAATTCGTCATGATCCAAGATCAGATGAGTATTATCATAATCCCAACTGTAAGTCCAATTCCAGTCCTGTGTTATCAAGTTATCAAAATTCCTGATTGAGGCCGGTTCATCCAACACAAAAACAATTGAACGTTGTATCTCGATATCTTCAAGGTCATGAGGATAAATATCTACTATTCTACCATGCATCTCAGTCCGCCATGCGATATTGATCGGTTCCAATAAACTGGATGAAGTGCCATTATCGACATCATTAACATCTTCGATGGTCAGGTGTATCCTCGTATCTCGAGGATACGGTTGAAATGGGTCTAAAACTAGCGTTCTATTTTTTTCACTCCAGATTTCTTCAAATTCGACATGAGGGTCGATAGAATATTGAAGAGATGAGGGTTCTATCGGTTCTGAAAATTTTATCTCTATCTCGGTATATGTATCCCATCTTTCTGATGTATCGGGATTTATATCGATAACTCTTGGTGCATCATCGACTAAAACATCTCTAGATTCAACATCAAAACCTCCTTTATCATCCCATACGGTCAAATTGATGGTGTATATTCCTGGTTCTGAATAAGTATGGGTCACTTCTCCTCCTTGGCTGCTGTTACCATCCCCAAGATCCCAAGATTTCTCTGTGATATAACCGTCTGGATCCCAACTAGAATCTATGAATGTTACTTCCTGAGATTCAGTCGCGGGGTCCGGCGAAATGTCATCGATACTTGCCACGGGTGGTATGTTGATGAATAATGTCTTTTGATCCTCATGTATCATACCATCTTTATCCATAACCTGTAAAGTGATCTCGTGTTCACCTGAACTCATGAATCTTGCTGAACGGTTGAATTGGATCTCGTTAGATAGGTGCCCGTCTATGTTGGACTTCCATTCTACTTCTCTATAATCAGAAGAAGTGTTACCCTGGAAGAAAACAGTATCTTGTCCTTGAGTCGCCGGATCAGGTGTGATTTCATCTATCCAAGCTGATGAACTGCCACTCCTGGTGGAATGAGTATTTCCTTGGTTTTCATAACTAGTATTATACTGATAGTCATTCAATGCCTGGATGATCAACCCATCTTTTTCAGATACATTTTCATCTGATCCGGATATATGGATTTCCCGTTTCTTAACCTCCTCGTATAAATATTCAATTTGCTCTTTGATACCACCTGCTAAGCGATTCACCAACACCATACTAAAGACTCCTCCGTTTTGAATGATTTCGGAAGCTTCATGCCTTCTTATTGATCTGTTCTCCGTCCAGCTAAAATCACATCTGCCATTTACGTCATCTATATACATAGAAGTTTCTTCCTTAGTGATCTCGTAATATGGACTATCTGGGTCAGTCAACATATGTGCTGTTCTATTAGCTGTTCTATTGGTCACTCGATAATCACTCACAAGAGCATCATAATTTTCATTCAAGAAATAAATCAGATCTTCTACTTTTGGATCACCTTCTTCATGCAGTTTAGAGTTCAAAATATTCGCGATCTCGTCGGGATTTTTGCGGAAATGGTCAACAACATCTCTTATAGCTGCATCCACGTTTACCTGTATATTTTCCAAGAAAGATACTTCGTCTGCAGGATCAACTTCTATATTGTTATACTTCTGAATGATATCTTTAATTTTATTATTATCGATTAACTTTTCGATGAACTCGTGTATTATCTCTTTAACGGCACTTCTGATACCGGATGGATCCTCATCGACTGAACTTTTAAAATGTTCGTTATAGAATTTCTGCCAAGTTTCATCATTTCTTTCTAGGATATCTACTGGTCTAAAAGAAACCGGCCCGCCTTTCACTTCAATGTAGACTTGACCCTGTCTGAAATCATGGGCTTCTTTGATTTCTTCGGCACCACACCTAACTTTAACCGGATTACCTTCATCATCCTCGCCCTCTTTGATTATTTCATCACAAGTATGACCTCTTTTTCTAGATAATTCTCCGTGTCCACAGCTGTAATTGTACCATTCATGTTCCTTCCCTTCTAACCTGCTAAGATAGAAAAAATTGTCTTCAAACTTGTAATCTTCTGGTAAATTGGGGTAACCTACTATTTTCTCTCCTTCAAAAGTATCAAATATACCATAATAATTTTTCAAAAGATTCGTATCCATCAGTCCAGACGAGATAAATACACTTCTCACCCACTCTTTCACTACTTGTACTTGCTGTGGATTTATTTCATCCTCATCATCTCCAAATATGAAATCCGTAACGGATTCATAGATTTCTTCAGCCGCTTGAACTCCTTTAAATAAAAGGTCTACACCAGGTGCAACTTTAAAATTTTCAAGATGTTTCAGAACAAATTGATCGACCAACGCGTTCATGGTTTGAGCAACTATCATTTTGATGTCCATTTCGACGGATTCGTTTTCTTCGATCACTTCGTCATCGTAGGAATAACTGTGATAAAGGGTTATTATGTCGCCCGGGTCGATACGTTCCTGTGATAAATACGTTGTTAGTAAATTGTTTAGTCTATCCCTTCTTAGATGTGTCACGTTGTTTAATATTGAATCGACATGTTCTGGATCATAAGTACGATAATGATATGCAATTTCGAACAGTAATGCAAGATTTACTGCTATCTCTACATCCTTTTCGGTGATTATATCAGCCGTAGCCTTATGTGAACTTTCGGTACCTTCGATTGATTCCATACCATATCCAGCTAATGTTCTATATTGTGCCAAAGTAGTAAGTGTGTACTCAGTTATTCTAGCAACATGGCTTTTGTCACCTCTCAAATTCGTACCAAAAGTATCCATTTTGTTCTTCATGAACGGGAAAGGTACGTCGATAGTGATCTCGATATCCTTACGTTTGTTAAGATCCAACCCGCCGTTAGATGCAGTCAGATTCAAAGTTCCAGTAACTTCATAACAAAATGTAGTATTTCTATTGTTTAAAGTTCCCGGGCCGTCGTTATTTATTACATCTCCATCTTCTTCAGGTGTGAATTCTTTAACAGAGGCGGTTTGAGGGCCTATGCTCAAGTCGAAATCGCTAATTTTTACCGTCGTTCCCGCATGTTCCCATTCACCTGAAGAACTCCTTTCATCCATATATTCATCTAGTCTAGTTGTGAAAATTTGAGATACGTTTGCACCATCACCCGCTCCAGCTTTAAAAGCACTCTGAACACCGATATATTTGATCTTGTTTTCAATAGTATCTATTGAATTATCGATCGAATCCTCGAGTTGTGAAATCTTATCGCTTCTGAGTTCATTCTCGTAATTTATTCTATCGATACGTGATATATATGCCGCTGCAAAAATAGATAGAAGTATGATGAGGACACCTAAAAGAGCAAATGATACGACCCCTAGATCTTCTCTCTGTTCATCATCAGATAAGTTCATGACTGGTGTGCTGAAATAAGGGTGATATAAACTATTTTCGAAGTGAAGTTTTATTTACATGGAATAAATTAGTTTGTACTGTGATGAGAAACCCAAGCTGAGCTGGTTTAAAACCGGCTGTGATGAAGATCTTGAGTGCTGAAAAAATTATTCAATGTTCAACAGTTTCGTAACCTTCTACCGAGTAAGGTTGTATCACGAGTAAAGCGAATCCTATCCAAGCCACTATAAATATAGATAAGAAAATGTTGTCGGGTCTATAAAGGTGGTTTACTAAAATAATAGCTATTGGCAATATAACTGATATGAAAAGATACAGCCATGCTTTACCTTTGGATCTTCCGCCTTTCATCGTGGTTCTTAAAGACGGGTTTGATAAAAACTTTTTGGGATGGGGTGGAAAATATTTTATCAAATTCAAATGTGGTTTTAGGGCCTTTTCAGGAGCATATCGGAAATCCTTAAATAGTTAAAGAAACAATGGTAATAATCCGTAAAAAGTATTTGGCTCATATCACGCAAAAGTAAGATGGAGCAATCCAAAAACATATATAACACTTGCTTTGTGTGATGGGAGTGCAATTTGATGGGGATTCAAGAACCCCGGATTAAATTCCGAGATCTCTTGAATCCGACAGACGTTCAACATGGTGTTTTTTGTTCACCTGCCGATTCAGGAAAATAACCTAAATTTGGATTCAATAAAATATAGGGTAATGTGTAAGGTCTAATTTTTACTCCCAAATTCCGGTTGATCCTGCCGGCGGTCACTGCTATTGGAATCCGATTAAGACATGCGAGTTGAGGGCGGTTCGTCCGCCCAGCGTACTGCTCAGTAACACGTGGATAATCTACCCTTGGGTTAGGGATAACCTCGGGAAACTGAGGACAATACTTAATAGGTCTTGGAAGCTGGAATGCTCCTAGGCTGAAAGCGTTTAGCGTCCAAGGATGAGTCTGCGGCCTATCAGGTAGTAGTGGGTGTAATGGACCCACTAGCCAATGACGGGTACGGGCCTTGAGAGAGGGAGCCCGGAGATGGGATCTGAGACACGATCCCAGGCCCTACGGGGTGCAGCAGTTGCGAAACCTTCACACTGTGGGAAACCACGATGAGGGGATTCCAAGTGCCAACACAAAGTGTTGGCTTTTCACCTATGTAAAAAGTAGGTAGAATAAGGGCCGGGTAAGACGGGTGCCAGCCGCCGCGGTAACACCCGCGGCCCAAGTAGTGGTCATTATTATTGAGCTTAAAGCGTCCGTAGCCGGTCTGGTAAATCTCTGGGTAAATCGAACGGCTTAACCGTTCGAATTCCAGGGAGACTGTCAGACTTGGGGCCGGGAGAGGTCAGAGGTACTCCTGGGGTAGAAGTAAAATTCTGTAATCCTAGGAGGACCACCAGTGGCGAAAGCGTCTGACTAGAACGGACCCGACGGTGAGGGACGAAGCCCTGGGGCGCGAACCGGATTAGATACCCGGGTAGTCCAGGGTGTAAACGATGCGGGCTTGGTGTCGGAAGTCTTACGCGGGCATCCGGTGCCGTAGATAAATTGTTAAGCCCGCCGCTTGGGGAGTACGGTCGCAAGACTGAAACTTAAAGGAATTGGCGGGGGAGCACCGCAACCGGAGGAGCGTGCGGTTCAATTGGATTCAACGCCGGAAAACTCACCGGAGGCGACGGACATATGTGGGTCAAGTTGACGCCTTTACCTGAATGTCCGAGAGGTGGTGCATGGCCGTCATCAGTTCGTACCGTAAGGCGTTCTGTTAAGTCAGATAACGAACGAGACCCTCGCCCCTAGTTGCTATTTATTCCACAAGGAATGGAGCACACTAGGGGGACCGCTGGCGCTAAGTCAGAGGAAGGTGAGGTCTACGGTAGGTCAGTATGCCCCTAATCCTCCGGGCTACACGCGCGCTACAAAGGTCGGGACAATGGGTTTCCAACCTCGAGAGAGGAAGGTAATCCCGAAACCCGATCGTAGTTCGGATTGAGGGCTGTAATTCGCCCTCATGAACGCTGGATTCGGTAGTAATCGCGGGTCAACATCCCGCGGTGAATATGCCCCTGCTCCTTGCACACACCGCCCGTCAAACCATCCGAGTTGAGTCTGGATGAGGACATCTCACATGGGATGTTCGAATTTGGGTTCGGCAAGGAGGGTTAAGTCGTAACAAGGTATCTGTAGGGGAACCTGCAGATGGATCACCTCCTACGAAATTTAACCTGATAAGCAGGTGAACAAACACTAAAAAGTTGAACGTCTGAATTACATCATCTTATTTTTTTTCATTTATTCGTTTTCAGAGCTTAGTCTCTATTCCGCTTTCACCCAGTAATACTACTCGACTGTCCCTCTTTTCTTTTAAAATATCCCATCCTAATAATCGAGCTTCCCTCCTTGCAAAATCTTTGATCATATCGTGGGATGGCATGTTTTCTAACTTCATTCTTCGTCTAGAATCTCCTACAAAAACGTAACCCTTAGCCTCAACAAAATCAGGGTCGGCTCTCTTAATGAGTTCAACATACTCTTTTTCCCATCCGATATTCCAGCCTTTTACCAATGTATGTCTAACCACCGTTCTAGTTTCCAATGTTGATAAAACGTCCAAACTCCGTTTGATATTATCCCAATTCTTGTTAGAATCTGGCACACACAAACGATCATAGACCTTTCTATTTGGTGCTGGTAATGTAAGGTATAACTGTGTAGGAAGTTCTGATAGTTCTTCCAACCTTTCTGGAAGCGTTCCGTTAGTCACCAAAAATGTGGTCATGCCTCTCTTTTTGTATTCTCTTATCAGTTCCCCCAAATAGGGATACAAAGTCGGTTCTCCAGCTAGACTGATAGCTACTTGATTAGGTTCTCTAGCCTCATCCCACATTTCTTTAGAACAGCGTCCATCTCCTTTAAAACCACTTACTAGTTCACGTTGGGCGCGTATACTATTTTCTACTATCTCACCAGGTTCATCGAAATCTACTGAGTTTCTATCCTCATGGTCTTGATATCTCCAGCAGAATAAACATCTCTGGTTACAAAGATCTAGTACCGGTGACATCTGGAGACATCTGTGAGATTTGATACCATAAAAATCCTCCTTATAGCAAGACCTACCATCTATCAACTTTTTACTCACCCAATGGCATAGTTTTACGCCTGATTCAAGCCCAGTTAAAGAGTAGCCATGCTTTTTTAAAAGGTCTTTTTTATCATCCTTCATATCAAAACTCCAAAAGTGATTTCTGGCTTTCCTTATCTTCCTTTTCCTTCTTTTTTTCTTTTTTCTTCTTTTTGGGCTTTTTTTCTGGTTTTTTCTCTTCTTCATAAAGTTCCTTTACTACCTGAGAATCAACTCTAGTCCCTAAAAGAAATGCTGTCTCATCTTTTGATAAATCTAGTTTATTAACCATTTTAGACCTAAACTCTTTATTTTCTTGGAAAAGGAGTTCAAAGTAAGGGATAATTTCTGAACTTGCTCTCTCAGTAGTTGTATGATTTTCATTTGCCAACTTGCGGCATATTTTTCTTTTCATCCCGCGTTTACCCTTGGAATCACTCATCTTTCTCAGCCAGGTTGGGAAGGCATAGCGTGTCCAACCAGTGTGCTTTCTTTTTTTAGCTACACTCACACCAGCAGACATTAGCTCAGTAGAATAGGCCCAAAAACGGTAGTACTGTTTACTAAAAACTCTGCCCAAATATACATCAGCTTTAGATAATTTTTCATAGCCGCTGGCAAGTTCATATTGGTTTTTGTACTCTCTAGGTAAATTTTCATCTATCCATAATAACATATTTCCAGGTTCCTCGTCAAGGTCTCTAAGAACGCTTTTTGCTTCTAAAGGGTCAATCCCTTGTAAAACGGTTTTCAAAGATGGAAATATCTCACCTTCTCTGTTCCTTGATCCCAAAGCATCTAATGCATCCCTTGTGATCTTATCTCTTCCTGTAGCTATACTTTCCAGATCTCTCACAGCAGACCTGACATCGCCTTGACAACGTTCGGCTATCGCTTTTAATACATTGATATCAAATTTAATATTTTCATTTAAACATATCCTATTCAAAAGGTCTATTATCTCTCCTTTCTTCACCGGTTCAAACTCGATCTTTTTACATAGATTACTCAATGTGCTAGAACGGCGTCTTAGATCATAATAATCGTTAACAACTAGAACCATTGGCTGTTCAGTGTTTTGAATAGTTTTAGCGATCTCTCTTACTCCCCCATAATCTTCCTTTCCAAAGATATTATCGGCCTCATCGAGTATCAACAATTTCCTGCTGCCATCTTTATAAGGTGTGAACTCCCCTGAAGATGAAAATGTGTCATCAACTGCACTCCTACCCACAAACTCCTTTATAGCATCTCTATTTCTCTCATCAGATGCATTCATCTCAAGAGATTCCCAACCCATTTGATTTGCCAAGGCCAATGCACTTGAAGTTTTACCGACACCAGGTTTTCCTGCCAAAATAACCGCTTTCTTCTTTGGTTTACTGTTCACCCATTTTTCAGCCCATTTTCTTAACTGCAGTTTAGCTTCACGGTTACCTATTACCTCATCCAATCTGCTAGGCCTATATTTTTCAGTCCAATCTACCGCTTTTCCTTTTGAACTAGGGGGTTCTTTGTGTTTCATAGTTCCGCCGTTATTCCGAAACTCATTCATTGTTTATCGAATGGGGCCGTATTATATTTTAATTTAATGCAAAATCATTCCTTGGCAGCACCATAAGCCGCGACTGCGATGCCAACACCGGTTAAGGCATAGAATGATAGATCTACTATCCTTTTGGATTTCAACTCATCTTCGAGTTCCCAGTAACCTAGATTATCTAATCCTTCTATCAGTTCACTGCGGATGATTTCACCAT
This sequence comes from Candidatus Saliniplasma halalkaliphilum, assembly GCA_019594235.1. Classification (GTDB taxonomy): domain Archaea; phylum Thermoplasmatota; class Thermoplasmata; order Halarchaeoplasmatales; family Halarchaeoplasmataceae; genus Saliniplasma; species Saliniplasma halalkaliphilum. Next base: position 14,022 of record JAFDTG010000004.1, read on the forward strand.
AGACCACATCACCTTCACTGAAATCTATACTTTCCTGTCCTTCAAAAACAAAATCAAAATCGCCGTCTAACTCAACTATCATGATATTTGTATCAAATATACTAAATTCTCTTATGTCGGTTATAGTACCATAAACAGTAAGTGTTTCACCGATGTCGAAGTCCTCATAATCATCTTCTTTTTCTTCAGCTAAATCACTCGCACTCGTGGCGGTCAATGGCCAGAAGGCAAATATAAGAAATGTGCCCACTAGTAGAATAGTAACTCCTACGGAAAACACTTTCCTATCCATACTATTGGATTTGTCTTTTGTTATTTATTATTTAGCATTGATTTGGGGATTTACATAATGAAAAATTTTATTTCATTTGTCTTTTTTTCCTAAATATGAAAGAAGTTGATTTCATTTGGATGGATGGAGACTTCGTTGAATGGGAAAACGCCAAGGTTCACATATTAACCCATGCTCTACATTATGGAACTGGGGTCTTTGAGGGTATCAGGGCTTATAAAACTGGAGATTCAACTGCTGTGTTTAGACTAGATGAACATATGGAGAGATTTATCAACTCTGCAAAGATAATCAATATGGAACTCGATCACACCAAGGACGAACTGATCGAAGTTATAGATAAGTTGATAGTTAAAAACGATCTAGATTCATGTTACATACGCCCGATAGCTTACCGAGGTTATAAGAAAATGGGGGTTAACCCTTTGAACAATCCCGTTAATATCTCTATAGCAACCTGGCCGTGGGGTGAATATTTGGGCGAGGGAGCTTTGAAAAATGGAATCGATACTCAGACTTCATCTTGGTCTAGACATCACCCCAATATATTCCCGTCTAAAGCAAAAGCAACTGGAAACTACTTGAACTCTGTCATGGCGAAAATGGAAGCTATCGAGAACGGGTACGTTGAATCTATAATGTTGAACCCACAGGGATACGTTGCCGAAGGGACCGGAGAGAATCTATTCATGGTCAGGAATGGGGAACTATTTACTGCTCCAACTTCAGATGTATTAGAAGGTATTACACGAAAATCTATAATCGAAATTGCAAAAGATTTAGGTTATTCCGTTAAAAAAGAACCTATAACACGAGATCAGATCTATATCTCAGATGAAGCTTTCTTTACGGGAACCGCTGCCGAGGTAACACCGATAAAATCTGTTGATAGAAGGATTATATCTGATGGTAAAGGACCGGTTACCGATGAAATCCAGAATGTTTTCTTAAAAACGGTAAAGGGTAAAATTGACAAATATAAAAAATGGATTCATAAGGTAAAAAAGTAAAAGATAATTTATAATCAACTTTTATCTGTTTCTAATCGCAGCTTCACAGCATATATAGTTTCAAAAGCGAAGGTCTTGGATTTCTTTTGTACCGAAGAATATTTTTCATCGATCATTTTTTCTATATCGTCCGTAGGAGCTCTATCTGAATATATCAAATAAACAATACCTTCTTTTTCTAGATAATTATCTGCTTCTGATAAGAAATTTAAGAGAGTTTCGTCTCCCCGTTCCCCTCCATCCCATCTAAAATCATGCTCAATATCTCGTTCTTTCGGTAAATAAGGGGGATTAAAAATAATTACATCCCAACTCCCGGATAGTTCAGAAAAAATGTCGCTTACTTTTGCATCTATTTCCAAGTCATTCCTTTCCGCGTTACACAGGGTGTTCTCAACTGCTTTCTTCGAGATATCGACTGAAGTAGTTTCACAACCTTTTGAAGCACAGTGCAAAGAGATAAATCCAGAACCACAGCCTATTTCTAGTACCCTTTCGTCGCCTTTTAAATCGATTAGTTCAACAAGTAAAAATGTATCGTCTGAGGGTGAGTAAACACCTTCATCTACTTCTATATCTAAATCCGATAGAATCTCCAATATCTAACCCTTCCTTTCATTCATCTCTTCTTCGAACATCTTTATGTAATGGAGACAATCTTCAAATTCTTCATTTTTCTTGGCAAAATTGGCCTGTTTTAAAAGATCGATAGGTTTAGATACGTCAGTACCCACAATTTTAGCTTTCATCAGATCTTTCTTCGCTTTAGAAAGTTTGTCATTCATAAAATCAGGAACAAAATCCAAGACTTTATTTTTTGCATCTTTTGCCAGGTCCTCAGCCTCAATGTAATTACCGACTTTCTTTTCTTTTTTGGCTCTTTCCAGTAATTCCATAGCCTGTTCTATGTCGATGCCCACGTACTGAGCATCTTTGAGAACTTTTTCTGTTCGGTCAATTTTCTCCTGGATCTCCTGACCAGGGCCTTTGGTAGTGGTGAGTTCATCCTCGATCTCATTCAATTGCTCAACTGCACTTTCAAAATCGCCCTCTTCAACTTGTGACCTGATTTCTGATATACTCATTTGGGTGTCATCTAAATCCTTTTCATCGCCATGTTCCTCAAGAGTCAATTCAATGTCTACGATAGCTTCTTCTAAAATCCCTTCGAACTCTTCTTCAACACTTTCTTTACCTTCAGATAATAAGTCATAAGCTGTTTCATAGTCATTTCGCCTTGTGCTTTCAATAGCTTTATCGATTATCTCTTTTCCACCCTCTAAAATATAATCATTTTGTTTAGCTAATTTTATCATAGACCGTATTTCGCTTGTCAGGTTTTCTATGTCTTCCATGTAAAGTTCTTTATCAGGTATTCCTTCAGCTTTTTCTTCTTCAACACTAGGTTCTTCAATAACTTCCTCAGATGGGATCTCTTCACCTATAGATTCCATGTCCTCATCGATAGACACCTGTTTCTCAGCTTCCATCAATTCCGCATCTATCTCTGCTCCTATCTCAGCTTCTATTTCAGCTTCGATCTCCTCTTCGGAAGGAAATGAATCCTCCATTTCCTCTTCCTTGTCTAAACTTTCCTCGACATCAACCTTTTTTAATTCAGCTTCGACTTCAGACTCTATTTCTTCAGGAGAAGGGATATCCTCCTCTAATTCAGCATCTTCTAAATCCTCTTTTATTGAGTTTATAGTTTCATTGATCATCGATAAAGAAACCTCGTAATCACCCTCGTCTGTCTTAAGTTTTCCTTTCTTTAATTCTCCGATATATTTGTTATACTCTATTTCTTCATTTTTAAGTTGTCTAATAAGTTCTTTACCCTCCTCTATTTTCCCATAAATATCCTGCAAAACCTCATATTTTTCATTTAAAGTTTCCAATTTCTCAAATCCGTGTTCATAATCTTCTTGATTTCCTGCTTTCACCGCACCTCTAAGGAGATTTTTTAACACATCTATATTCAACTTTAAATCCCGTGCTTCAGACAGTTTGCTTCGAGCTTCTGATAGTTTTTTATCGAACTGATCCTTAATTTCTTCTTTCTCCAGCTCCTCTTCTTTTTTCTTCTTTTCAACGAATTCAGATATGTTCTTTGATATCTCATCTGACAATTCTATTCCATCCTTGTATTCTCCTCGATCGGCGAGAGATACCACCTTTTCAAGTTCTTCTTCGAATCCCTCAGTTTCAAAACCACTTTCACTCAACTCCTGTATTCTATCATCAAGAGATTCTATCTTTTCATCAATTTTAATTATACTGTCAAATATCTGATCAACTTCATCTATCTTGGAAAGAGCTTCCTCAAAATCACCTGAAAGCCCAACATCTTTTATTTCTGACACTAGAGATTTTAGAGGAGTGATTTCGACGGACGTGTCCTTAGCTTTTGAAACCTTTGTTTTAAGGCCAGAAACACGTTCTCTGAACTCTTCTTTTAATCTATCATCAGCTTCTGCTTTCTCTTCCGCTTCTTCAACCTCAGCTTCTTCTTCCGCTTCTGCTTTCTCTTCAGCTTCTTTCGACTCTGATTGGAGTTCTTCGGAGAGTTCTTTGAGCAGGTTCTCTGCATCGGTATAATTACCACCGTCGGCCTTACTTTTAGATTCCTTCAAATCGGTTATATATTTTTTATATTCTAATCCCTCATCTTTTAATTCTTTGATTTTCTTTTTATTTTCCAACAATAAATCGTATAAATCTACAACTTTATCAGACCACTTAGCTACGTCTTCAAATCCCTCGATGGCTTCTTTTAGTGATCCTTCTTTCTTATCTTTGACAGCCATCCGCATCAGTTCTTTTATATCATCGATATTGATCTTAGTTCCTCTAGCCTCCGACAGCGATGTACGAGCTTCCTTAAGTTTTCCTTTCACTTCTTCGTCCAATTTTTTTAGCTCGGAGCTTTTTTTCTCTTCGAGTTCTCCCACTATCTCTTCAGCCTTTATAAGAGCAGAGGAATAATCTCCATCTTCACCTAAATCCATAACCATATCCAATTTTTCTAGCTGTTCGGATACGTCTATATCATCCGGTATGTCTTTGATAGTTGAATTAACATCAGATAAAATTTCGTCTATCTTCAGTATACGTTCTCCCATCTCTTCTAGTTCATTCAATAATTTCAAGCCTTCGTCATAATCTCCACTTTTAGCTATATCCACCAGATCGTCCATTTGGTCCTTGAAAGCTGTATTGTCTATCTTTGCACTTTGAATGTCACTCAACATGCTCTTGATTCTATCAATTCCTTCTGTCAATTCTTTACTTTTTTCATCCAAAGCTTCTTCTTGGACTGGTTCCTCAACGGATATCTCTTCCTCTACGGGTTCCTCGTCCTCATCCTCCTCGAAGATGGCTCCACATTGGGGGCACTCAGTAGCATACTCGGATACTTCAGCATCGCAGATCGGGCAGGCAAACATGAGAACCTCTTCAGTTTCATCTGTGAGTTCCTCCTCGGATTCTTCATCTTCTTCGATATCATCTCCATTTAATCCTTTAATCTCTTGAAGAAGTTCTAGATCTTCATCATCATCTATCAATTTGCCCATGATCTCTTCGATATCATCCTCAGATTCGATGGAAGCCTCTGAATCTTCTATATCAAAAAGAGAAAGATCTACACCACACTCCGGACACTTTCCAGAATCTGAAGGAATACTCGATTCACATACGGGACATTCTATTTCTGCGGACAATCTAAAGCACCTCTAATAGGGGTTTTGAATAATCCAGATTGATATATAGTTTTTTTTACTATTTAGTTAGTCTTGTCAAAAGGATTTAAATAAGTATATCCGATGGATTCCCGATGACTCTTATAGAAGAATGCGAGGCAGGCGTACCAGCTTTTGTGAAGGAAGCGGCCAAAAACGAACCGGTATCAGGCCAAAAGTTAGCTAAACTGGTAAAAAGGGGGCACGCAGTCATACCTAGAAACCTAAAACACGATCCTATTCCTAAACCTATCGGTAGAGGTCTTAAGGTAAAAATAAACGTTAACATCGGGACTTCAGAAACACAATCTGATGTTAATAAAGAACTAGAAAAGGTTAAAATCGCTGAAAAGTATGGGGCAGATTCCATAATGGATCTGAGTACCGGTGGGGACATAGACAAGATTAGAAAAAAAATCATTGAATCTACTGATCTACCTGTAGGAACCGTTCCTATCTACCAATGTGGTCTAATCAAAGCTAGAGAAAGTGCGATAGTAGAGATGACATCCGATGATATATTCAACGGTATCAAAAAGCATGCTGAAGAAGGAGTAGATTTCGTCACTGTTCACTGTGGTGTCACAAAAAAGGCTGTAGATTCTTTAAAAGAAAGTGGACGTTTGACAGACGTTGTAAGTAGAGGTGGATCTTTTTTAACAGCTTGGATACTTCACAATGGAGAGGAGAATCCATTGTATTCTGAATTCGATTATCTACTCGAAATGGCTAAAGAATACGATCTTACACTCAGTTTGGGAGATGGTTTCAGACCCGGGTCTATCGCCGATGCTACAGACAGACCGCAGATTCAAGAACTCATCACACTCGGTGAATTAGTTAAGAGATGCAGGAGTGAAAAAGTTCAAGCCATGGTCGAAGGGCCTGGACATGTACCTATCGATCAAATATCAGCCAATGTTAAGATCCAAAAAGAGCTTTGTAATGGAGCTCCATTTTACGTTTTAGGTCCTCTCGTCACGGATTTCGCTCCTGGATACGATCACATATCTGGAGCTATAGGTGGCGCTATCGCGGCTTATAAAGGAGCTGATTTTCTTTGTTACGTAACACCTGCCGAACATTTAGGACTCCCTGATATAGATGATGTAAAGGAGGGAACCATAGCATCTAAGATCGCAGCCCATGCTGCTGATATAGCACGAGGTATAGACCTAGATGTAGATCACAGCATATCCAAAGCCAGGAAAGAATTAGACTGGGATAAGATGTTCGATAAGGTGGTGGATCCCGATAAAGCAAAGAAATTCAGAAAGAAAAAGAACCTCTCCGATGAAGAGGCATGCTCTATGTGCGGAGACGTATGTGCGATCAAGATGGTGAATAAATATCTCAACGGATGACCAATACTTTTAAGTAATCTAACTTTAACTTCATGTAAAGAGTGATACTATGGAATTCAAAGTGCTCGAAAAGGACGAAGGAAGACTCGTTATAAAAGTATTAGATGCTGATGCAAGTGTGATGTATCCGATCATCGAACAACTCATAGAGGATGAAAGGGTCGAGGATGCTAATTATTCTGTTGAACACCAAGAATTGGACGACCCAGTTTTAACCATCCGTGCTATAGAAGGTGAATACCCAAAAGAGATCCTTACGGATATCGCAGAGTCAATAAAGGGGCAGTTTAAAGAACTATACAATGAGTTATTTGAAGAGGAAGAATAAGAGAGGAGCTAATAGATGGAAAGTAAGGTGGGAATAGAAACTTTCTTTACAGATACAGAGGGTGTTGGGGGTAAAATAAAAGTTTACCCTGAAGATTTTTGTGTGTCTGAACGGATCCAACTACCAGATTTAATGGAAGGGGAGTACTCAGTAGCTAAAGTTTGGTCAAGAAATTGGGAGACCAATAGATTGATATTAAAACTTGCTAAAGAATTAGGGATCAGCAGAGATGACATAGCTTTTTCAGGGACTAAAGACAAAAGGGCTGTTACTGTACAATGGATGTCTTTCAAAACTGATCCCGAAAAACTCAAAAAAATCGATATCAACGATGTCAAGATCTGTGAGGTGAAAAAATCTCATCGGTCCTTCCATCTAGGTATGCACCACGGCAACGATTTCAAGATAATCATCAGAGAGATGGACTATGATCAGGAAAAAGCTCTAGAACTCGCTGATATGACCGGTGATAAGATCTTAGAAGAGGGAGGTTTTCCGAATTGGTTCGGTATCCAGAGGTTCGGAGCATTGAGGCCCATAACTCATGAGGTTGGTAAATATATCGTTAAATCAGATCTTGAAAAAGCGGTTAAAACCTATATTGCTAATCCTATCGAAGGTGAGAACGAACAATGCTTTGAAGCTAGGAGTTTTTTAGAAGACACATGTGATTACGAAAAAGCTTACGAGATATACCCTAATAATCTACATTTTGAAAAAAGTATTATTAAACATCTTGTAAAGAAACCAGATGATTACGTAGGCTCTCTTAAAAAACTACCTAGGAACCTCAGGATGATGTTCGTCCATGCTTACCAATCCTATTTATTCAATCGTATGGTGAGTGAAAGGTTGAAAGAAGGTTATCCGCTAAATCATGCTTTGGTAGGTGACGTTCTGCTACCGGCTGATAGTTCAGGCCTTCCTAATAAAAATACAAAAGTCGAAGTTTCAGAAAGAAATCTTGAAAAAGCATCGTCCATGGTTAAACAGGGGAAAGCTTACGTGAGTGGTCCATTGATAGGCTGTCATACAGAGTTTTCAGGGGGTATTCAGGGAGAGATCGAGAAAAGTTTGATGGAAGAAGAAAACCTCATAAAAGAGGATTTTGTTATTCCAGAACTCTCGAGTCTTTCTTCAACAGGTACCCGTCGGGAAATGCTTTCAAATGTTAAAAATTTAAATTGGGAATTGAGTAGAGGTGGTTTGAAGCTTGAGTTTGGTTTAAACAAAGGGTGTTATGCTACGACTCTTCTTAGAGAATTTATGAAGCTACCGCCTTCGGAGATCGATCGTTATAGTTGATCAGAATATATTTTTTATCTTTAGCATATCCATAAAGGAAGCGTCCAATTTGATCTTCTTTCTAGCGTATGCTTCCATAGGTTTCATATCTTTATTCATTAGAGCGTTAAGGGTTTCTGTATCGGTAGTTATTGTAATATCTGCATCGTCGTCACTTCCTTCCTTGATCTCACCTATTTCGGTTTCATCTATATTAAAATGGTAATTACCATCATCATTGAATACGACGGATACATCTCTCTTAAACCCATCTAATTTATCTTCTATATCATCACTTTCCTCAACGGTTTTTTCGAACTTACTCACCATCTTGTCAAGCAGTTCTCTAGGTTCTAACTCATCACTCATGGATTTTCACTAACCAATGGAATAATCGCTTATTTAAATAGTTTCTTACTCACTTAAAATTCATCCAATGTACTGTTCTTGGATCGGGATAACATCTCTCTTGCAGTTTCCCAGGACTTTCTGGTATGGGGTGGGAGGTCACCGTTTTGATTTATCCACCTCATTAAAAAGTCTCTTGTCCTGATATCCGATGGATACCCACTTCCGATCTCTTCACCTAACTCCTTTTCTATGAGCTCTACTTCTTCATCCCTTTTCACTTTAGCTAGAATTGAAGCTGCAGATACCACCGGATATGAATCATCAGCTCCATGTCTTGAAATTATATCCATGGGTTCTTCGAGTTTTTCTTGTATCATAGATGCGAACTTTTCTTCATCGGTTGAAGCCGCGTCTACGTAAACCGTAACGGTTTCATCACAGAGTTCTTCGATGATCGATGCGAATAGACCGGCTTCGATCTCGTTCAATGTCATCTCCTCCCTGAGATTATCTATCTCTTCAGCGGAGATCACCCTTAAGGAATAAGTACCTAATTTTTTTATTTCTGCTTCTAAAGATTTCCTCCTTTTGGGAGAAAGCCTCTTAGAATCTTTAACATCCAGTTTTATCAGATCAGTATCCTCTTTCACAACTATACCTGCAACTACCATCGGGCCTATGACCGGTCCTCTTCCCGCTTCATCTATCCCACATATCATCCAGTACTAATTGAAGTTCTGTTTTAAATAAATTCCCTAACAATCGTCAGATAAATATAAAACTATGATTTAGTTCATTATGACGATGCGGATAATATTGAAAGGTACGGTACAGGGTGTCGGCTTCCGTCCAGCAGTTTACAGAGTAGCAGAATCATTGGATCTCAATGGTCATGTCAAGAACATGGGGAGCGAAGTCGAAGTAGTAATAGATGGAGACCCTGAAACTTTCTTGGAAGAACTGAAAAAGGAATTACCTCCTTTAGCCGAGATAACGAGTGTTGAAGTTTTTGAATATGGGACTGATACAAAGGAATTCAAGATTTTAAGTAGTTCAGAGGGAGAAAGATCTTCCACACTTCCCGTAGATACCGCACTCTGCGGAGACTGTCTGGAAGAGATGAGATCTATCGAAGACAGAAGATATCGATACCCATTCACTAACTGCACCAACTGTGGAGCAAGATTCACTGCGATATACTCTTTACCTTACGACAGGGATAAAACCACCATGGATGATTTTCCCATGTGTGAAATGTGTAAGAGGGAGTACGAAGATCCATCGGATAGAAGGTTCCACGCCCAGACCACTTCCTGCCCTAGATGTGGTCCTAGTTATACACATTATAACTCCCATCGAGATGTGATCGGAGGAGTAGATGAGTTCTGTGAAATCATCGAAAGGGGTGAGATAGGTATCGCCAAGAGCTGGGGTGGTATGCACATAGTTTGTAGATTAGATGAGATACCGAAATTAAGAGAGATCTACGGCAGACCTGAGAAACCTTTCGCTCTGATGATGCCGGATGTTGAAATGATCTCAAAATATGCCTACGTTGAAAGGCAGGATGTTCTTGAAGGACCCCGCAGACCAATAATGATCTACAGAAAGAAGGAATATCGAAAAGAACTTTTAGATCATGCTGCACCTGGATTACCTACCGTTGGGATCATGCTTCCTTATACTGGATTGCATTTTGTCATGTTCGATAAGATGGATGTAGAGGGACTGGTGATGACCAGTGCAAATCCCCCTGGGGAACCCATGGTGATCGAAAATGAGAAGTCTTTCGAGCTAGGTTTCGAATATAATCTCCTACACGATAGGAAGATCGCCAACAGAGTAGATGATTCTCTCATAAGAGTACACGGAGATGATCTTGCGATAATACGTCGTTCCAGGGGATACGTACCAGGATATCTGGATTTTTTAGCAGGTAAAGTCATGGCTGCAGGTGCGGATCAAAGTGGCTGTGTAGCATTTTCTAGGGATGGAAAAATCTATCCAAGTCAATATTTGGGTGATTTGGATTCTTATGGAGCATCTCAATTTTACAAAGATGCTGCTGATCATTTAAGTTCTATACTCGGCATCGATGAAGTTCATGGTGTTGGGGTTGATCTTCATCCTAAATATCGAAGTAGAAAGTTAGGTATCGAGTATGCTAAAAAATTCGACTGTGAACATTTCGAGATCCAACATCACTGGGCCCACGGAGCTTCGCTTCTATTAGAACACGACATCGACGAGATAGTCAGCATAAGCGTTGATGGAACCGGGTACGGTACTGACGGAAACATATGGGGAGGAGAAGTGCTATACTGTACAGGAGATGATTTTGAACGTACTGCACATCTGGAAACATTTCCACTTCTAGGCGGGGAAAAAGCCGTGGAAGACCCAAGAAGACTGGTTTTTGCCATACAGCGAAAGTTAGGTGTCGACGGGAGTTTTTTCGAAGGCAGCGAAGCTGATATATTGGACAAACTGATGGGTAAAAGTGTAGAAACCAGCAGTTTTGGTAGACTTTTAGATGCCGTGTCATGTTCCATGGGTGTTTGCTGTAAGCGAACGTACGAAGGTGAACCTGCCATGAAATTGGAAAAACTCCAGATGGAAGGAAATGATGATATCGATTATGAAGTGAGGTTAGAACGGGGTGAAATTTTGACTTTAGAACCTTTCCTTGAGATGATGTCCGGGGATGAGAAAAAAGCTGATAAGGCGGCATCTTACATTTCTAGAGTTTCGGAAAAAATTGCTGAAGCTGCCGTCCATACCGCTGAAGGGAAAGATGTTGAACATATTGGGATATCTGGTGGTGTATCTTATAATAGACCTATAGTCGAAAGTATTAGAAGTGTTCTAGCTAAAAATGGGTACGAATTATTAGTCCACAATAAAATACCTAACGGGGATATGGGTGTTCCCTTAGGCCAGGCTTACATAGTGGCAAATAAATTTCAATAGACAGACATCAAATTAATATAGATATAATATATATCCCATCAATGAGAGGCTGAAGATGCTTCGATTGATCGAGATGCTGATACCCGAGGAGAAAAAGACCGATGCCGAAAATCTTTTAGAAGACGATAGTAAGGTCTTCGATTTTTGGTTTGGCAAAGTATCCGAGAAAAAAGTTCAGATCAAATTATTAGTTGATGCTGAAAAGAATCAGACTGTTATCGATAAATTGGAAGACAATTTTGGGAGCTATGAAGGATTTAGATTGCTGATGTTCGACGTTCAGGCTAGCCTACCAATTCAGGAATCAGAAATAGAAGAATCTGAGGAAGAAAAAAAGAAAGGGGATTGGAAGGAAACTAAAGGTGTAAGCAGAGAAGAACTCTATAACTCAGCCATAGATGATGTGAAATTATCTTCAGTATACCTTCTTTTGATAGGGCTTTCAGCTATCGTTGCTTCGATAGGAGTGTTGAGAGGCGACGTTGCAGTGATAATCGGTGCCATGGTGATCGCACCTATGCTCGGTCCTAGTGTTGGACTCTCATTAGCCACTACATTAGCAGATTTTAGATTGGCCAAGAGAGCACTTAAAGCAAGTTTGTTCGGTATAGCCCTTGGATTCTTGATCGCAGTTGTTTTAGGACTGTTTTTGACCACTGATCCAACTACATCTACCGAGATAATGGCCAGGACCAATGTAGGTTATGGGGATGTAGCTCTTGCTCTAGCCGCCGGTAGTGCCGGGGCTTTGGCTTATACTAGAGGTATATCGGCAACTTTGATAGGTGTTATGGTGGCCATAGCATTGGTTCCGACTTTAGTCGCTTCGGGTCTGTTACTGGGTTCGGGTCACTATTCATTGTCGTTCCTAGCTATGATGCTGTTTTTTATCAATCTAATCTGTATCAACCTTTCTGGAGTTTTAACATTCATCGTCCAGGGTATTGAACCAAGTACATGGTGGGAAGCAAAGAAGGCTAAAAGATTAAACAGAGATGCATTGATCATATGGTTGGCTCTATTGGGTGTTTTGATCGCAGTTATTTATTACATGGGAATCAGTTAAAAAAAAGAAAAAGGGGAGGGCTAGGTCGGGAAGGATGGTGGGATGGGATGCACTCTAACCTACTAGCCCCTGTTCCCCGATACAAAAATTCTCACGGATTAATTTATATTTTGCGGTAAAATTATTGATATCTATGAATTAGTTTTAAATAGTTATGCTTATTTAAACGAAAATATACCATATCACCCGTCTATTATAGATCATATTTAAATATTAAGAAAAATAAAAAAAGAAAAATAGGGGTCCAGATACTTTTATTGAATCAAATATTATGGTTAACCCAAGACTCCTCCTTCTTCTAATCGTATGACGGCCTCTCCTTCAGGCATGTTGGGTGAATCGACCAGTCTTGCGATCCTCTTATTGCCCTTTGATTTTCTCAGATAGATCCTAAAAGTAGCAGTATGCCCAAGTATGTTTCCACCTATCGGTTTTGTCGGATCGCCAAAAAATTGGTCTGGGTTTGATGTGACCTGATTAGTAACTATTATCGCTGCATTGTGCCTATCCGCAAATTTGAGTAACTTGTGTAGATGTTTATTCAATGTCTGCTGCCTCTCAGCTAGTGCCCCTCTACCTACGTATTCAGCCCTGAAATGAGAAGTTAAAGAATCAACTATCAAGAGCTTGATAGGGCTATCTTCACCCATCTCTAAGGCCTTATCAGCTAAAAGCATTTGATGATGAGTATTGAAAGCTCTAGCGATGTGAATTTTAGGTAATACCTCTTGAGGATCTATATCATGATATTCCGCGATCTGAATTATCCTCTCAGGTCTAAAACTGTTCTCAGTATCGATTATCACCACTTCACCTCCTAAACCACCTTCATCAAGGGGTTGAGTGGCATTTACAGATAAATGGTGAGCTAACTGAGTCTTACCGGATCCAAATTCACCATAAAATTCCGTGATGGAACGGGTCTCGATCCCTCCACCTAAAAGGTCATCGAAGGATTCTGCTCCAGTCGATAGTTTTCCAATTTCTTTTCTTTTCTGTAATACTTGGTCGCCTGTTTCGAACCCACCGATATCTGCAGCCTTTTTAGCAGCGTTAATGATCTTCCCAGCCGTTGCCTCGCCTATCTCTGCTACGTCGGCGAGTACACGTGGGGATTCTACCGCTATGGCCATCAGGTCTTTATAACCTGCATCCATGAGCTTTTCTGCAGTTGCGGGTCCTACTCCTGGCAACTCTTTTATTTCTTCTTCGCTCATTTTATCGACCATGCTTAGAGGCTTTTATGTTATTAACCTTTCTTCCGGAGGTAGGTGAAAGTGAATCAAATTGATTTGGAAAATTCATACATCAAAAATCACTTTGACTTCGCCTACTGGGTCAGCCAAAATAGCATGGTATGATACCGCTTTTATTTCGGTGAAGAACTTATGCTTATCCATGTCGATCTTTTCCCCTTTTACCGTGGCATGCAGTTTTTTTATTTCGTTGGAGTTCAAATTCACATCAAAATCAGAGAATAAAACATCTTCGACTTCATGAAGATATATCAACTCTGACAAAAAATCCACAAGTAGTTCATCCCACTCCTTGCTTTCCAGTTCTATCTTGAATATTTCAGTCTTATTCACTCTTTCAATATCCGTCATTATACTTGACATCCCTTTGGCCGCTTCCTGAAAAGCTTCACTCAGATCTTCACCGGTTGCGTGTATCCCTATATCTGCAGTGTGTTCGATGATATCATAGGTCATTTTGATCAGCCTTTACTTGAATGCTAGCAGTGGCATATCTCGAACTTCATCGAGTTCTTTGATCATCTCAACCTCTTTGAATACCAGCATAGTTATTTCGTTAACGTTGAAAACCCGTCCCCCTTTCAGATGTCCACCCTTCACATCGTGATCCGGACCTGAAACTTCAGCATGGACATGTATGGATCCATCGGTGGTAAAACTCCCACTTAAAGACAGCAACTCCATAGGTTCTGTATATTCCTTCCACTCGTATTCTCCGGTTTTACTGTTATAATAACCCAGTTTAAAATCAGAGATCATACCGATTCCAGAAATGATCATGGCACTTCGTTCCTCTATCCTTTCCATTATCTCCCTCAATGAATCGAATATATCTGTACCATCATCCAGTTTAGCAACCAGTATGTTACCTTCTTTATCGAACTGCATATTTATCAAATATGTAATAACGTCTAGGGGTTAATAATAGTAGTCATTTCTTTAAAGATTCGGCATCGATACCTAACTCTTTTTCGACAACCTCTGCGAACTCTTTATCACTGCCGTGGACCGTTAAAACTTTAGAAGGATCGCAACCTTCGACAAATTTCAAGAGTTCATCGAATCCAGCGTGATCGGAAAATGGGAACTGTGCATCGATATCCATGGAGTTGAAATATGGGAAAAAGGCACACCAGCCGGAAAGATAAGCGGAGGAACCGTTCTTTTTCCTAGCTATACGGGCTATATCGCCAATAGGTCTCTTTATCTCGCCCGGTGGTACTACTGCGGTAAAATTGCCTTCGAAACCATCGGGTAACTGGTATTCCAAACCCTGGTCATACTTGTTATAAACATCACACAGTTCCGCTATATCTTCTGTTACATATGGAACTTCACCCAGTTCATTCAGCAGTGCTATGACCTCTTGCGCTTTACCGAATTTATAAGCACCGAACACCACTGGACCTTCATCTAATTGCTGCCTAGTCCATGCGATGAAATCCTCTGTGACTCCATCTTTGTTAGGTAAGCTATAACTGGGCTTTCCGTAAGTGGATTCGATAATCAAGGTTTCACAATCATAGGGTGCAGCCCTTTTACAGGTTTTTCCTCCATAGGGATTGAAATCACCGGTGTACAAAACATCCTCCACTTTAACCATTGACGAACCAAAAACATGGCCTGCTGGATATAATGTGACTTGGAATCCACCTATTTCAGTTGGAGTTCCATAATGCATCGCTTTGCCTCTCTTCTCGCCTTTTCTCACTTCTAAAATATCCAAGGTTGGGATGGTCATATACGCATCTTTAACCAAATGATCTAAATGGCCGTGTGTAACCACTCCAATTTCACTTTGCCTAGTCGGGTCCAATATTATCTTCTTCTTTCCATCCTCTATACATATTCCACTTTCGTACTTGATTTCCATATCCATCCTTCCAATATCGATCATTTATCGTATTCAAATCTATAACGTGTTGGAACTCTTTTCTTCATAGTAGTCCAATAAGGACACTCAGTGCACTGATAACCGAGTGTAACAGTTCCTCCGTATATCGTTTCATTCTTCGTCATATTAAGTTTGCCATCGCAAACCGGACATCTACCTTTGAACTCACCTTTTTTATCTGCTCTTCGGGCTTCAATTTTTGTATTTATGAAAGAAGACCTCACAGCTATTTTCCGGATCCTTGGTCCACTAACGGTATAATCTGGACTCTTGATCCGCAGTTCTTTTATAACCAAACGCCTCAGCTTGTTTAGAGAATTGATGCCCTTTGTCCGTTTCATTACGTTCTCTAGTGCATCCCTTATCTCATCGTCGTCCGGTATGGAATAGGGCATCAAAGGGGTATAGAAGGAAAGTTACTTTAAATTTACTTATCATTTGTTCCTTTTGTACATCTTTACAACACTTTCGACGGCATCTTTTGCCCTCTCTATCCGTTCTTCCGCCTGTAAGCGGCTCATTCCTGGTCCAGTTATACCTAGACTGACCGGTTTCTCGTATTTCAATGATAGGTCCGTTATCTTTCTAGCAGCATGGGACATTACAGTTTCATCGTGTTTGGTCTCTCCTTTTATAACCGTTCCAAGGGTCACTACGCCGTCGACTTCGTCTTTTTTCAGCAGATCATTGATAGCCAAAGGCATATCGAAAACTCCCGGTACGTGAACTATCTCTGAAACCTCGACTCCCAGGAACTTACAATGTTCCTTCGCCCTTTCCAGCATCATGCTGGTGATATCATAATTAAATTCCGATACTACGATTCCTATATTCATATCCATTTTATCATCTCTCCAAAGGTCCTACATCTGGGTAACCTTCTCTTTCACCCATTCCTGCCATCTCATGCAGGCGCTCGGGTCTGAAAAGAAGGTCGTAAGCATTCAAGGCGTGTTCCCTGGTCCTTTTATCCGCCAGGTCGGCTAATTCATTTTCACTGTCCGCCTCGTCCTCATGGACGAAAACTTCTAATATGTGAGTATCATGTTTTATCTCTACATCTAATATAGCACGGGAAGCTTGATCTGCACATTGTTTATCGATGGGTTCTGGACCCGGCATACCCAGTGCCAGTACTATATCACAGTCAGATCTTATAAGTTTTTGACAAGCTATAGCCAGGTCTTTGATGCCGGGAACTGTGTACCGTTCGATGGTGAAGCCAGTTCCTGTTTTCTGGAGTTCATCTTCAGCACTGCTGAACATATCGTATCTAGCAAAGGTGGTATCTGCTATACCTATCTTTTTCATGATCCTTCCA
>JAFDTG010000011.1 GCA_019594235.1 Candidatus Saliniplasma halalkaliphilum
CCTGTTAAGAAAGAAAACGGTTGGATCACCGCTGACGGGACTACCTTGGGAGCCGATAACGGTATCGGGATCGCTATATCACTAGCCATGATGACCAACGATGAATTGACCCATGGACCTATGGAATTTCTATTTACCGTTGGAGAAGAGATAGGTTTGATAGGAGCCAAAGGATTAAAACCAGGCTACTTTGAAGGTAAAACTTTGATCAACTTGGACAGCGAAAAATTTGGCACTTTTACAATCGGTTGTGCTGGTTCTGGAGATAGTTTTATCAAAATACCAATAAGATACGAAGAAACAGATAATGAAGGATTCTACGAAATAAGTATTGATGGATTAAAAGGGGGTCATTCCGGACTAGATATACATAAAGGAAGAGGAAATGCCATAAAAATACTTGCTAGGATCATCTATGAGGTTTATAACAGGAGATTAGATAATAAGCCAATTATGATTAAACACTTTGATGGAGGGAACAAAAAGAATACTATACCGATGCATTCTAAGATGGTTTTAAAAATCGGGGATGACTCGAAAGAAACTATAAAAAAAATACAGGAAGTATTTTCTGAGGTAAAGGAAGAATATACTGCTGTTGAAGAAGGGTTGATTTTAGATATAAAATCGGTTGATTTGAACAACGGAAAAACCATCAAACAAGAAGACTCTAAAAAAGTCTTAGAACTAATATTGGCGCTCCCACATGGTGTTTTATCGATGAATCAAGAAGTGTCTGGCCTAGTCAAAACTTCGACTAATCTTGCGACAGCATCGATTGAGGGTGATGAAGTAGCGATGACTATGATGACTAGAAGTAGTTCATTGCCCGAAATTTTAGCGATCAGAGACAGGATACGGATAATCGCTGAAAAATTTGGAGGAAAGGTTGAAGAAAGTACAGCTTACCCCGGCTGGAGAGTAGATACAAATTCAGAAATATTAAAATTATCTAAAGAGGTTTACGAAAAATTATTTGGTAATGAACCAAAGGTTGGTGCGATGCACGCAGGTTTAGAAACCAGAGTTATATCAGTGAAATTCGAAGGTATGGATATGATCTCTTTCGGTGCTACGCTAAAAGGTGTTCACACGACTGGTGAAAAAGTCGAAATAAAATCTGTTGAAAAACTTTGGAGATTAGTAACTTCAATTTGTGAAGAATACACAAGGAAGATGGAATCATGAATGCATCTAAAATCACCGAGTTCATAAAAAAACATGAAAAAATCAGAGACGGTGGGTTGAATCTTATCGCGTCAGAGAATTTTATCTCAAAGGAAATCAGAGATGCTCTTTCTTCTGATCTAGCCGGGCGATACCATTCTGATCATTACGGCGGTTCTAAATACATCATTGAGATATTGAAAGAAACTGAAGAATTAGCGAAGAAATTATTTGGTGTTAAATATGCTTTCATAACACCTATCTCGGGAAATATCTGTGACTTGAACGTGATCTTCTCATTCACCGATCCCGGTGATGATGTAGCAATGGTACCTATCCAAAATGGTGGATACCCTTTGGCATTAGAGAGATTCGACCGACATAGATTTGACATACCAGTTAAAGAAAATTCATATGAAATCGATGTCGATAAGATGAAAATATTGTATGAAAATAAAACACCAGAACTTACTCTTTTAGGGGATTCTTGTATACCGTTCCCATATCCATTGAATACTATATCTAAGTTGATACCTAAGACACAACCTCTAGTTTTCGACGGGGCTCACGTTCTAGGTTTGATAGCTACTGGTCAATTTCAGAATCCTTTGAAAGAAGGAGCGGACATACTAATTGGAAGCACTCATAAATCCTTTTACGGACCACAGGGAGGGATTATTCTAACAAATAAAAAAGAATATGCGGAGAAGATAAGACCTTATCAAGATAAAGAACCCGGTATCGGTGCAGGTCTTGTAAATAATCCCCATGTCAATAGAATAGCTGCTCTTGGAATAGCTCTTGAAAAAATGCTTGAGGATGAACAATATGGTGAAATGGTGATTAAGAACGCCAAAGCCCTTGCTCTCTCCTTAGAAAATTTTGGAGTTCCCATGAGATTTTCAAATAAAGGGTATACCGAATCTCACCAGATATTCCTAGACATAGACTCAAATTCTTCAGAAAAATTTTGTAGAAAACTTGAAAAAGAAAATATCTTTATTGATACCTCGGGTAGAATTGGTGTTGCTGAAGTAACGCACCGAGGGATGAATGAAGATGACATGGTAAAAATAGCTAAAAAGATAGCTAAAATCTACCATGATTTTCTAAATTGATATGCTGGGAGTGTAAATCTATCGATTAAAAATATTCATCTAATAGATTCCAGGATTCCATCTCTTCTTTTGGTGGTGATTCGTAACCACCTACCTTACTCTGTTTCCAACCGAATCTGTTTTTTAATTCTGCCAGCAATTCTGCATATTTGAATGGGGCTAAGATAGTATCGATAACGGGTACCCCTATTTCATCCTGTAATTCTTTATAAAAGCCAAACTGCCTTGTACATCCAAGTATTATCACTTCTGCATTATCCTCTTCTACAGCTTTTTTGGCTTCTTTCCTGATGATATCTGCAGTGTTTTCCGCGTCTTTGTGGAAATCAAGCACTCCAAGTCCTAAACTCCTGAAGGATGCTAAGCGATCCTTATAACCATATTTGATCACGTTGCTTTCCATTTGTGGTATCCATTTCTTCCTTCCGACGATTATAGAGAATTTGTGTCCACACGTAGAAGCAATATTCATGCTTGATTCAGCCGGTCCTGCGATTATCATGTTATCACAGATCTCTCTAGCAGTTTGTAGTCCTGGGTCGTAAAAACATCCAATAATTGCAGCATCTATACCTTCTTCTTCGGACTGTTTGATCTTTTTCAATAAAGGCACCAAAACTAAGTCCTCATAGAAATGATATTCCAGGTGTTGAGGGCCTTTTCTGCCATTCAAAGATACAACCTCAACTTCGGTGTCTTTCTGTTTACAACTGTTAAGTATTTTCTGTGTCTCTTCTTTGAATACATCTTCATCTAGAGGGTGTGCTATTATCCATCGAATTTTTTTCTTCATAGAATAAACCTCTTTTCTGTAAATATACACGTTGTTCCGTATATATATAATTAGAGTAATTTTTGAATAGTAAATTTTCTTAGGCACTTAGGACAGGTATTTTTAGATTGACTAACAACAATATAATTTTTCATTATAATGGAAAAATTTTTTCAAATCTGGTATTTATTATAAAATTTTCACAAAGTATATATATCTTATTTGACGTCATATACATAAATAGGTGAATAAGATGGCATATGATTTTGAATTAGGTCTTTCAGGAAGAACTTTAGTTAGAGATATAATGAGAGTTAAGAAAGGTGAAAATGTCGTAATTACCGCTGATACAAACTCTAATGAAGATGTTGTAAAAGCAACTGCGACTGAAGTTTTCAGTGCTGGTGGAAAACCCATGGTGATATGGACTGCAACTCCCGAAGGAGTCGGAAAAGCAGCAGACGATATGTTGCCACAAAAAACTCTCACTGGAGCATTAAAAGAAGCTGATGTGTGGATAGAATTCAATGAACAATGGCTTCTTTATTCGACTGTCTTCGATAAAACATTTGAAACGAATCACAAGATCAGATATATCTGTCTTGTCGAGATGAATCCAGATATGATGGTTAGAACCATCGGAAGGGTCGATATACCAAAATTAGCAAAATTCTTGAAGATCGTAGGAGAAAAAACAGAAAATGCTAAGAAAATTAAAGTCACGTCACCTGCAGGAACCGATCTAGAGTTTGAAAACCATCCCGAAAGGACCGTGTCGATTCGTACTGGAGAAGTGGAGGACGGAATGGCAGCTATGCTTCCAGGTCAGATCAGTTGGGCGCCTAGATTTGAAACCATCAACGGGACTATAGTATTCGACGGGTCACTCGTACCGCCTATAGGACTGCTTGATAATCCAATCGAACTCACAATAGAGAAAGGAAAAATAATCGATATAAAGGGTGGCTGGGAAGCACAAGAGTTCAAGGATTGGTTAGAGAGTCTTGATGACGAGATGATGTTCAGATTGGCTCATATGGCTTATGGATTCAATCCCGGCGCTAAACTGACAGGAAACATCGTAGAGGATGAAAGGATATGGGGTGGAACTGAATGGGGTATCGGTAATGTCGGTGCCCAGCATTTAGATGAACGAGAAGGTGGCATAGATGCTGCTTCACACTGCGACGGTATATGTACTAATTCTTCAGTTTGGCTCGATGGGAAACAGCTGTTAGATGAAGGCAAAATTGTTAATTTCCCTGAACTGATTAAACTTGAAAAAGAATTGCTTTGAACAAGTTTATCTAAAGGTCTTTATGTTCCGTCCGTTCAATTATCTCTTCCTGCAGCCCCTTAGGTAGATTGACAAAGTAATCGCTATACCCAGCTACCCTCACCATCAAATTCCTAAATTTCTCAGGATTTTCCTGTGCGTGCCTCAAGAGATTTGCACTCACAACATTATATTGTACATGATGGGCGTCCATATAAAAATAAGATCTCATCAGATCTCTAAGTTTATTTCTTGTGCTTTTATCCTGTACTAGATCCGGTGCTAGTTTTTGATTTAATAGAGTGCCACCTGATTTCACATGATCTAATTTGCATATCGAACAAAATACCGCACCTATCCCATTGCGGTCCATACCTTGCACGGGTGATATCCCTTCAGACAAAGGTTTGCCAGAAAGTCTTCCATCTGGAGTGGAGCCACACATACTCCCAAAGTAAACATGAACCGTTGTGGGAAGACCATATACCCTCCTCGATGCTTTTCTGATAGGTGTAGAAGGATAACTTTCAACGATATCGATACAATCATCGAAAACAGATACTGCTATATCATCAGAGAAATCATCATCGTTACCGTACTTCGGGGTTTTATTCGAAAATACCTGTCTCATGATCTCAGATTGTTCAAAATTATTTGATAAAGCCTTCATAACTTCATCGATTTCGTACTTGACTTTTTCAAAAACATTGTATTTGATCGATGCGAGAGAGTCCGTCACCGTGCCCAGTCCCACCATCTGTATGTACTGGGTGTTATAACGGGCACCACCGCTATTGTAATCCTTTCCTTTTTTCACACAGTCATCTATCCACAGTGATAGGAATGGAACAGGTAAATTTTCATGGTATATCTCTTCGATGATGTCGTTACCATCCATCTTGATGTCGATGAAGTACTCTAATTGTTGGATAAAGGCCTCATACATATCTTGAAAACTTTCGAATTCCAAGGGGGGTCCAGTTTCTAAGCCAATCTTTTTACCAGTTCTCGGGTCTATGCCATTGTTGAGTGTGACCTCCAGCACTTTTGGCAGATTAAAATAACCAGTTAATATGTAACATTCCTTTCCGAAGGACCCAGTTTCAACACAACCGCTAACACCTCCGGTTCTCGCATCTTCCATGGATTTACCCTGTCTCAATAAAATTTTAATTATAGCATCGTGGTTGAAGAATGGAGGTTCACCAAATCCAGGGCTTACGACTTCTAAAGCTTTATCTAAGAATCGATTCGTAATTTTCTTGCCGGTCAGTACTGCAGTGTTGGGTTGTAAAGTACGCATTTCGTTCAAAACTTCTAGAAGTAGATAAGATATTTCATTGACTCCACTTGAACCATCCTTCTTCAAGCCCCCGATGTTGATCTTAGAAAAATCGTTGTAAGTGTTGCTCTCTTGAGCGGTTACACCTACTTTTGGAGGGGCTGGTTGGTTGTTGAATTTGACCCAAAAGGTTTCAAGTAGTTCTTTTGCTCCTTCTCTATCTAATTTACCAGCCTCTACATCCTTTACGTAAAAGGGGTAAAGATGTTGGTCCAATCTTCCCGGATTAAAGGAATCCCATGGATTAGATTCCGTCACTATACCTACATGGACGAACCAATAGTGCTGCAGTGCTTCCCAGAAAGTTTCTGGTGGATTAGCAGGCACTTTTCTACATGTCTGAGACATCTTTTTAAGTTCTTTCTTTCTGATCTCATCTTTTTCATTCTCAGACATTTGTTCCAGTTTATCAGCATATCTTTCAGCGTAGGTTATCATGGCTTCAGCTGTAATTTTCATGGCTTCTAATTCTGTTTTTTTATCGCCGGTGAGGTCACATCTTTGTATTTTTTTGTCTATATCGTTAATAATGCCTTTGAGTCCTCTATTGAAAATCCTACTTCCACCTGCCGTATGTCCTGGAGCTCTTTGTTCCATAAACTCTGTAAAAATTCCCGCATCATAGGCGTTTAACCAATCTTCACTCACGCTATCAAATATTTTTTCTCTGATGGTTTTTCCTTCCCAGTACGATTTAACAGTTTTATCGTAATGATCCCTATCCCTTTCATCTATTTCATATGGATTCTTCTCTCTTGAGTTCAATATTTGGAGGTCCTTTTTATTGTGACAACAAACTTCTGGATAAGTGGGTACCTCTTTCACACTGGTCCCCCTTAATCCTACTATCAACTGTCCTTCTTCCACAGGTAAACTAACATTCTCCATGAGATACTTAAATCCCAAAGCTCTCTGTACAGATAATAGATATTCTTCCACATCGTTTTTTTTGTAGAATTCAGTAATCAATTCAGCCCTTTCAGTTGAGATTTTGACAGTTTTTCCAACACTCTCATCCCTTAACTTTTCTATCCTGTTATTAAGGGGTTTTATGGAAGATTGTCTTTTCATCATCTCCTTTTGGATATCGGAATTCAAGTCATCTTTATCCTTTTTGATTTTCATATCCGTCATATATTCATCCACCTACGTGAACTTCGAACCCCTCTTCCCGAAATCTTTGGGTCATCTCGTCTATTTCCTTTTTGGTTGGAGCCCGGGTTACAGTTGAGGATAATAAATATTGTCTTCCGAGCTTTTTATATTTTTCTTCCACATCGTGAAACGGGAGTATATTTATCCGTTTTATTCCTTTTAGAGAGGAAAGAATATCTATCATTTTCGTGATATTAGATTCTGTCATAGTTATATATGGTATCGCTGGAAATCTTATCCAAACATCTTTTCCTCTCCCTTTTTCAAATAGTGATTTTAGATTTTTGATTGCGTATTTATTCGTAACCCCCGTGTATTTTTGATGTTCTTTTTCATCTATGATTTTTAGATCGTAAAGAAATAGATCTATATCAGATATCAACTTTTCAAATTTTTCCGGTCGAACATGACCTGAAGTATCCACCGCAATATGGATTCCCTCTTCTTTACATCCTTCGATCAACGCCCTTAAAAAATCGTACTGCTGGAAAGGTTCTCCTCCTGAGAAAGTAACTCCGCCTCCAGATGTTTCATAAAATAACTCAGACCTTTTGATAATGTCGAGTACATGATCCACTTCTACGAGCTGTCCTGCCATTTTTAAAGACCCCGTGGGACAAATTTCCGAACAATCCCCGCATTTAGTACATATTTCCCTATTGATTTGGATATGTGGTCCGTTTTTATCCTTTTCAGATATTGCTTCAAATTGACAAACATCTATACAACTGCCACAAGCCATACATTTTCCGGGATAATAAAATAGGTCGACACCCTCATCTATACCTTCAGGGTTGTGACACCATTGACACATCATAGGACATCCTTTAAAAAATATCGTTGTCCTTATACCAGGCCCATCATGAACTGCGAATCGTTTTATATCAAATATCTTACCTTTTACCATTTAATATAAAACGGAACGAAACTGTATATAGAATTTTTGAAAGTTTTTTAAATTGAACTGAATGTTGGTTTAACGAATATTTTAACCAAAAATATACCAATATTATTGGTTTGATGAAAAAAAGAGATAAAATATTTATACCCTGATACTAACATAGATAAGAGGTAAGTATTCATTATGGGGCCGACTTCGAAGAATAAATTATCCTTGGATTATCTGCTTGATGAAATACGAAGCTTGAAGGATGAATATAACAGATATGCCGTTTATCTCATCTTTATATATCTTCTTTCACTACCTTTGATATTTGTATTACTGTTCGTGGATGCTTGTTTATTCAATCTGGCTGTCCCGGCCTTCGCTCTTTTCATACCCTATCATGTCTTTAAGGAGAAAAATTTCAAGATAATAGGAGTGGTAGGTATAGTAGCCTTAGTTATATTAGGAATGACATTCACTGCATACCAGGTTGAAACGATCTACATAGGTCGGGACCCAGAAGAACTATCATCTGATAATTTAATACAGGGTTATATTGATAAGGTGCATGGAAATGTAGATGAGGATTTTGAGTTTAATATAATAGTAAAACAAGAGGCATACGAAGAACTGATCCAGGACAATAATTATACAGTTAATGTAAATTTAAGTTGGTATGTTGAAGAAGAAGAAGTGGCTGTTGCTGAATATCAGATGAGTTATGTGGAAGAAGTCCAGAATAAAGGAAAGAGATATTCTGTAGAGATTAATGATATCGATGAGGCACTATATGAGCACAGTTTCTTATTGACTATCGATAAAGAAAATGAAGACTATCAAGAGGAAACAAATACAGGTTATGGACCTTTCACCGTCAGTAGAGGTGGTTTATATTTGACCATAATGGCACAACAAGCATCATCGTCGATCATAATATTCCTGTTATTCTTTGGGTTTTTATGGTGGCGTACAGGTATTTTAGAGAAAAGTGAGAAAAAAAAAAGAGAAAAAGAAAAGGAAAGAATAAAGGAAGAAATGGTTGAAGAATCAAATCAAAAGGAGTGATATTTGTGACTAAATTATATGAGTACGAATTAGGTAAGGCTGCAAAAAGGTTAGTAAAAGATTGTTTGAACTTACAAGAAGATGAAACATTTCTGATAACTGCTGATACAGAAAGTAATGAAAGAGTTGTCAACGCAACCGCTAGAAAGGCCTTCGAGATCGGTGCAAAACCTATGGTTTTGTGGATACCCTCTCCTTTAGGTGTGGGTAAGGATGCTGACCCTATGTTATCTATAGATGCTTTAACAGCCCTATTAAACGAGATCGATGCTTGGGTGGAGTTCAACAATCAATGGCTCTTATATTCGACCCCTTTTGAAAGAGCTATGGAAGAGAATGAAAATCTTAGATACCTTTGTCTCGTAGGTTTGAATGAAGAGATGATGGTGAGAACTATAGGTAGAGTAGATCGAAGCGAGTTAGAAGATTTCATGAAAACCGTAGCTGATCTAACGAAAAATGCTGAGGAGATTAGAGTCACCACGCCAGCAGGTACAGACCTTCGTTTTAAAAACCATCCAGATTACCCGGTTGATTGTGATGCTGGAGATGCAAGTGAACCTGGTATGCATTTTCTAGCAGGGCAGATCGCTTGGACTCCCGATCTCGAGAGTATCGAGGGGGAACTAGTATTTGACGGTTCGGTAGACCCGCCAATCGGTCTGCTCGAAGATCCCATAGAGATGAAGATAGATAAAGGTGAAGTTGTTGAGATAAAGGGTGGTAGGGATGCTGCAGAATTTGAAAAGTGGCTGAATAGTTTTGACAACCCGAATATGAAAAAATTGGCTCATATCAGTTATGGATTCAACCCGGGTGCAAAATTATCTGGTAACATACTTGAAGACGAACGGGTTTGGGGATGCACTGAGTGGGGTTTAGGATACTTGAGTTCCCATAACGCTCCTCCGGATGGCATAGATGCACCTTCTCACACCGACGGAATATGCTTGAATTCTACGGTTTGGCTTGATGATGTTAAACTCCTCGATAGAGGTTCAATTGTTCACCCTGATTTAGAGGAATATAAGAAAAATCTAGAAAAATAAAATTTGTTTGGAGAATACTATGGAAATACCCGTTGGAGACCTTCTAGGCGCTATCCTTGCTTTGTTAGGTTCATTAGTGGTTGCTATTCAAAGTGTTCTAGTTAGAAAATCTACAGTTAGTACTTCTGTAAAAAAATTAATCGGGACAGTGTTAGTAGTCAATTTCATGTTTTGGGCACCTTTATCGTTAGTATTATACTACCCATCTTTCCAAGTTAATCTGATCGGGATCATCGCTTTTCTTTTGTCCGGTTTTTTCGGATTCTTTCTTGGTTATATCTTTATTTTTTTATCTATCCAGCGTATCGGTGCATCAAAAACACATCCCCTGATAAAAACTCAAATTATCGTAGCCCTTGTTTTAAGTGTGATACTCCTAGGAGAATCACTTACGGTCTATCATCTGATCGGGATTATATTGCTTCTGATAGGAGCTGTTTTAGTTTCTATGGAAGTATCAGGTGATGATGGGGAACTTAATTTTCATAAAAGTAGTAAGGTGATCAACTTATCGATACCTTTGATCGGTGGAACTTTTTGGGGTTTTAACTGGATTTTAACTAGAATAGGCCTACAGCAGGGGATACCTGTATTAATCGGGCTAGCTATCAGTTCAGGAGGGGGGTTAGCGTCATTTATCGTATTCGAAATAATAAGTGAAAAGAATTTAGATTCGATTAAAATAATTACACCAAATTTCAACTGGTTTTTCGTTATAGGTGTAATTTGTGCTCTTGCCTTTTTACTTAATTTTACAGCATTATCGGTGGCTAGAATCGTGGTGGTTAATCCGATTTGGCATGTTTCACCATTATTTGTTCTCTTATTATCTTATCGTTATCTCCCAAAACTAGAAATTATCACTATCAAAATTGTTCTAGGATCACTTCTTATAGTATTAGGCACCATTTGCGTTATACTTTTTATGTGACGTGTAAGGAATTAAAAGCACAACAGATAAATACCCCATCCCCGTAAACACGATTTAAGTAGCGGGAAAGATCCCGCCGGAGATGTGCCCGTAATAGGGTGAATCCATAAACAGAGAAAAAAGTGGTCAAAATGGCAGAAGAAGAATTCAAGTTAGAAGAGGATGAAAAACAAATAGAAAACAAGCAGAGTATGTACAAATACATAGAAGATGCTTGGAAAAAACCAGATGAGGGATACTTGAAACAATTACAATGGGAACGTATCCAGAAATGGAGAAGAGAAGATAATTTTACGCGAGTGGAAAGACCGACTAGATTGGATAAAGCTCGAAAATTAGGTTACAAGGCTAAACAGGGTTACGTAATAGTTCGTTCCAGGATAAGAAGAGGAGGTTTACATAAAACACGACCAAAAGGTGGACGTAAACCTAAGAAATTAGGGTTGAAAAAGATAACCCCTAGAAAGAACCTCCAACGTATTGCTGAAGAGAGGTCTTCTAAGAAATATCCGAATTTAAGAGTACTGAATTCATATTGGATCGGTCAGGATGGAAAAAACAAATATTTTGAAGTGATATTGGTAGATCCACATCATCCAGTTATCAAAAATGACGAAAAGATCAACTGGATATGCAAAGATTCACAGAAGGGGAGAGTTTTCCGAGGATTGACTTCGGCAGGAAGGAAATCGAGAGGCCTTCGCAAAAAAGGTAAAGGCGCTGAAAGGTCCCGACCTTCAAAAAGGAAAACTGAAAGATAAAAATACCCCTTTCTCTATACCTTTTTTATATGCTCTTTACGGAAACTCAGATTTACGCACTATTTTTCATAGTTGGATGCTTCTCCGTAAAATCATTACTGGATATGCGGAACTGGGCATCTAGAAAAGATCTGTGGGAGTTATGGACGGTTTTCATTTTCGTTATGGCCGGACATGATGCTATTTTACAGCCTAGTTCTACCATGTATTTAGGTGCAAAATGGATTTTTTTGATCGCGATCGCTGTAGTGTTTTATTTTAAAGAGTTTAAGTCATTAGTCCTTGATGATAAGATCGCCTTTTTAGCCGCATTAGCCTTATTTCCACCACTGATGACTCCTTTTTTAGCGCTTATATATACAGGACTGGTTTTATTATTAAAAAGGAAAATCAAGCACGGGTTCAGTCATTCTAAAAAAATACCGACCTTACCGGTTTTAACCACTTCAGTAGTATTCACCATTTTCTTATTTTTACTATACTAATTTACCTTACATAAGGTAAAAGATAGTGTCTAAGAGCGGATAAAATATTTGCTTTAGAACCGCGGATAAAAACATTTAAACTAGACATATCTAGGAGCAACGATGGATCATCATGATCTAGGTTCCTGATGTCCTTAACTTCTTTAAGAGGAATCTGATACCACGATTCTCCGTCAGACAATAACAGACCATCATATGTGATGTACAACTTCCCTCCTCCAGAAGCTAGATTATACTCCTTGGAGTTGTCCTTCATAGTGAAATCAAAATGTACTACATCAATTAGCCTAGCAAACATCTATATTTTCAGGATTAGAGGTCATATTTATATTTTAGGCCCTCTTTTATTAACTCCATCAGTTTTTCCAAGTTGCTTTCCTCAAGAGCTGACATATGTAAACGGCCGTTATCCTTCTCGTCGATATCAGATTTGTTATCGACTTCGATGAGCTTTACATCGGGAAAACTTTCTTTGATCTCATCGGCAAGAGCTTCCTGATCTTCGAGTGGGTATCCACAGGTACCAGTGGGGTCATATAAAAATAAGATGAGATCGGCTAAACTCTCCAAAGCGTTTACAGCCTGTTTTTCTATATCGTTCCTCTGTTCATCAGGCCTATCTAGCAAGCCTGGTGTGTCTAACAACTGACATTTATGATAGCCTAATTCAAAATGACCTATACCAACTTCTTTGGTTGTAAAGGGGTAAACAGCCACTTTTGGTTTACCACTAGATATTTTTGAAACGAGTAATGATTTACCGACATTGGGATAACCGGCCACTACTACTGTAGGTATATCTGTTTGGATATCGGGTAAAGAGTTCAACTTCTTTTTACAATCGTCTAAAAACTCAAGATCATCGTTGATCTGATTAAGTATTGAAGATGTTCTCCCATATGCCTGCCTCCTTATCTGTTCCATCTCTTCTATTGTTTCCTTTTTCATCAAGTTCCTAGCAGATTCCATCAGAACTCTTTTAGTTCTGCGTTTCGCCCAGTTAACTGCGCCTATGCTCTTCTTGAGTTTATCTATGCCTATCATGATGTCAATTATTTCATGATAGAATTGTGGAAGATTATCGATAGATGGAAATGCTTCCTCATATCTTTTTAACGTGTCCTCCAAAGTATGAGCGACCGTGTTCAATTTCGCTGAATTCGTCTTTTTTCTGCTTTCTTCCTTGGTTGCACCTTCTTTCCGTTTTTTCGATGCTCTTCTAAAGGCTTTATCTAAGAGCCGTTGTGCGTTCAAGATAGGAGGGATTTTAAAGTCCATGAAGTTGGTTAAAATTTCATATTGGTTAAATTTAACGGAGTTTTCAACGAAAACGCTTAAAAAGGACCTGTTTCTTGAACCGTAATAGGTGCCCGGAATGGAAGAAGGAGACCTAGTTTACGTGGATTACGATATATGGATAATGCCTGACAATGAGGATGAAGAGCCTATACTCTTCGATACCACTGATGAAGAAAAAGCAAAAGATGAAGAAATATTTAATGAAGATGCCTCCTATGGCCACACTCCCTTCGTTATCGGAGAAGGAGAAATAGTCGAAGGTTTCTATGAAGCTTTATTAGAAAGTGAAGTGGATGAAGAAAGTTCTGTTGAAGTACCACCTGAAAAAGGAATCGGAAACAGAGATCCCGGTAAAATAGAATTGTTCAGTAGGAGAGAGCTGGATAGAAAGGGTATCGATCCTGTTGTTGGTAAAGAAGTTGAAATAGATAATAGGAGAGGTACGATAATCCAAGCAACCGCTGGTAGAATTAGAGTTGATTTCAATCATCCTTTGGCAGGTAAAACGCTCAGATATGATTTTACCATCACTGAGAAACCGGAAGATGAAGAGGAATTAGTCAATGCAATATTTGAGAAGAATTTCAGAAAGTCTGAACTTGAGGTCAGTAAAGAAGATGATACGATCGATATCGTTCTTCCTGAAGAATGTAAATACGACCAGAGTTGGATCGTGAGTAAATACCGCGTTGTTGGTGATCTTCGTAAGTTCTTAGATATTAAAACCATAAACTTTATCGAACAATACGTTGAAGAGGAAGAAGACGAGGAACTAGATGAAGAAGAGATACTAGAGGAACTTGAAGAAGCTGAAGAGGAAGTCGAAGACGAAGAATAAACGCAAAAATCTTTCTAAAAACCCTTTCCTATAACCCATTCCCAATGTTGGCTTTATATGACTCTTAGAATGACCCACAAACAGATGATCGCCCTTTACATATTGATAGCTCTTTTCATAGGTATATTATCATTTATGTTAGGTCCAGGTGGATCAATATACGTTACCTTGGGTTTGATCGTTATCTTCATAATCTACAAAGTCCATAAATATACGAAGAAAGAAGATCATGACTAGACTTTTTTTGTTAAAGACGGGCTTTCTCAGAAAAATATGAAATTTTCCTAACCGCTCGTGTATTTTATCCAAAATACACTCACGATCACGAGGCACACCTGGTGAGTGAGATAAGGAATTATAATTCCTTAAGAACCCAAGGGTTCTCATCCCCTACTTAAAAAAAACGGGCGTAGGGGGATTCTGCTCAGAAAAATATAAAATTTTTCTAACCGCTCGTGTATTTTATCCAAAATACACTCACGAACCCAAGGGTTCTCATCCCCTACTTAAAAAAAACGGGCGTAGGGGGATTCGAACCCCCGTTCTACAGCTTAGGAGGCTGTCGCCATATCCAGACTAGGCCACACGCCCATGTTTGTTTCTCGATACGGACTAGTTTGGATGCGGTTAGAATCATGAGGCTTTCCCGAATGATTCTGACATGTGTCCAGACTATATTCAAGGGCATCATGATGGCCTTGAATGTTCGGGGAAAATTTTAATTTTCCCAGTAAGGCCACAAGTTCAATTTAGGATGTCAAGTAATAAAAGGTGTTTTAGATAAGTCTTACGCAGGAAATGAGATCATTTATTTAATCTATACTTAGAGTAATCCTTCTCTAATTTTTTCTCATATTTCCTGATGTAAGGTTCTATTTTTTCCAATCGTGTTTTCGGTACCTTGAATAATATCCAAAAACCAAAGGATAAGACAGCTAAATTGGACAACAATAAAGATGTTAAAACATAAACGTTGTAAACAAACACGGAAAAATCAACTGACACCGTATTACTATTACCGGCTTCATCCCATGCTCTAACGTCAACGGTATGTCGCCCATTTTTCAAATCAGTAAACTCATATCTTTCCAATTCATCGACTCGTATCCAATCACCATCGTTGATCCTGATTTCATAGAAATCGATACCCGATAATTCATCCTGACCTTCCCATTCTACCAAAACATCTCTCGTGTAAAATATCGTGCCCTCGGATGGTTGTGTTACTATTATATCAGGATGAGTCAAATCCACGGAAAAAATCACATCTGCATCTCTTTTCTGACCGGTATTATCAACGACTTCTAATTCGATTACATTATTGCCTTCAGAGAGTCCCGTAAATGTGTACCCTGTCTTATTCCCAACTTCCTGCCAGTCTTCACCGTTTACTCGGACTCGATGATCACGTAGTCCTATCCCTCCCTCTGAGTTCCACTTCACAGTGACCTCATCATGGTTGATATAAGTATTATTTAGAGGAGTTTTGATTCTTACGCTTAAAGGACGTACTGGATCTACAAGTGGATACTTATCAGTGAAACTCACGCCTTGATAAGGTGAATCTATTACCCCATCACTACCGGTTTCGTTTTGTTTCGGACCAGAGAACCTATCTTCACCTTCATGATCACCCCAATAATTTCCTCCCTCAGGATAGCCTTTATACCATTGGTTATCCATACCATTATCTCGAGCAGATTCGTACTCACTCTCAAAGAAGTTATTGTGGTAAACCATATTATATGCAGAATTTAAGATAAGATAAATACCTCTCCAATTCTCAGAAAATTCATTATTGATTATGTTGTTCTTATTGGACTCCACCAATAACAGTCCGTAGGTGTTGTTATGATATAGGTTATCTAAAATTTCGTTCCTATTAGATGTCAAGAAAGTAGTGCCATAGGTGTTGTTTATTAATAAACAATTGTTTATTTCATTATCGTTGGAATTCGTTAAATATATGGCCCATGTACTATTCCTAATAGTAGTGTTATAAATAGTATTATTATTAGAGAAACCCAGTGAGATAGCATCTCCAAGGTCACTGAAATTAAGATTAGAAACTAGAACTCCAGAACTGTTAGATAGTATAACTTGACCTGCATCTTCTGGAATAACTCCTCCTGTTCTATTTTTCCAGTAGTAAATGGGATCACCGTCGATATTATTGCTTGTGTCGATCGTATGGGTATTCCAATGTTCTAGTTCTCTACCATCTAACATCAATCCCGCATTTTTCATGTAGTTATTTTCTAAAAAGTTTCTTTCAGAATTTATTATATAGATAGTGTAAATCCCATCGGACAACATGTTCTTTTTTATAGAATTGTCATTTGAAAAAAGGATCCTGATACCATTGATGGTATTATTATAGACTGTGTTAGAATTCACCTCATTATGCTCTGAACGATATAAATAAACTCCTATCCTGTTTTCAGAAACTGAATTATTTTCAATAGTATTATCGTTAGAGAAGGCCAGCGCTACTGCTAGGGGAGTTTTTTCTATGGTCAAATTAGAAACGATTACATCGTTGCTGTTTACCAATATCAGCTGACCCGTATTTGATGGCACCTGTAGACCAGTTTCATTTTTTATAAATCGTAATGGAGACCCATTTACCAAATTCGAAGTATCGATCGAATGTGAACGCCAATACTCCGACTTGATCCCTGATATTATCAAACCGGTTTCTTTCATAATATTTTCTTTTAAAACGCAATCCAAAGAATTAAGGAGTAAAATCCCGATATCACAATCCATTATTTGATTACCTTGGATAATGTTTTCATCTGATATCCAGATACCTATGAAAATAGTTATATTGTACCCTTCATTTTCATTAATGTGATTTCTTGTAGAAACGAAAAGATCGATGCCATAACTACAGTTTGAAATGTGGTTTCCACTGATCACGTTATCATGGGATATTGTGAGTAAAATTCCAATGTAAGTATCATCGATATGATTCTCACTAACGGTATTATTACCTTCACCATACAGATCTATCCCAAAGATGTTGTTTGATATTTCATTTCCGACAAAACTACTGTTACTGGAATCCCTCACGATGATCCCGTCGATAACATCCTTGATCACATTCTCTGAAATTACGGTGTGATTAGAGTTCTCCATATACAAACCATTATTATTTTCAGAAAGATTGTTGTTTACTATCTGATTCTTCATTGAAGAGTATAAACTTAAACCGTATGGATTCCCTAAAAGTGAATTGTTTTCGATTTCATTTAAATCTGAACCCCAGAGCGATATACCAGTTCTTCTTCCCACATTGACTGTCACTTGTTCTGAACCCTCCCAATCATCCACTGTAGCTGTGAAAGTCAATGTGATCTCGCCATGGACTTCAGGTATCCACGAACCAGTGTAATACCCATCATCAACAGCTTGATCCAAG
Source organism: Candidatus Saliniplasma halalkaliphilum (assembly GCA_019594235.1). GTDB lineage: Archaea > Thermoplasmatota > Thermoplasmata > Halarchaeoplasmatales > Halarchaeoplasmataceae > Saliniplasma > Saliniplasma halalkaliphilum. The sequence continues at coordinate 17,569 of JAFDTG010000011.1, forward strand.
CCAATACCATGGTCTTCAAGATAGATCATATCCTCTCCGGTACTAAATTCAACACTGACATTTGCTCCGAGTATGGGATTCACACCATCTGTAAGAGATACCATTACCGTCGATTCGGTTAACACTTCTCTAACAGCTCCATGACCAGGCCTATGGACCCAAAAATGTATATCATCTGGATCAGCATCTACATTTAACGCACGTGATGCATTTATCCGTCCGGCGGTCAAACTTTTATTTTCTAATTCGTCGAATCGATCAGAAGTGGAAAGTATGATATTTTTAAGGTTGATATGGGTATAAGATTCATCTTCAGACGCCAAAAGAGCCGCCAGTCCAGAAACATGTGGCGCTGCCATAGAAGTCCCGGATGCATACCTGTAGCTGTCGTCGATGTCGGTGCTGTTTATATCTCTTCCAGGAGCACCTACGTGAACACTGTTCGGCCCATAATTTGAGAAGCTGGTCCTATTATTTCCTCTACCCGTTGCCCCAACAGATATGAGATTCGTGTGCTCAAAACTAGCTGGATAAAACGGTCTCTCTTCTATATTCCGGTTATTGTTCCCAGCAGCAGCGATAAAAAGTATATCCTCGTCCCTGTGCTCAGCTATCGCATCTGATAGTAGTTTACTTCTACCTGCACCGCCCCAACTGTTGCTTGTTGCAACGACGTTTACACCTTCTTTCTTCCGTTCTAAAACATATTCCAAAGAAGCTACAGCATCGGAGATAGAGCCCCTGCCGCTTTCATCTATAAATTTTAAACTCATCAAACTGACGTTCCAGTTCACACCTACTACACCGACACCGTTGTTACCGACTGCACCTATCGTTCCTGCTACATGCGTGCCATGGTTGTGATCATCCATAGGGAAATGTGAATCATTTACGAAATTATAACCATGATATCCGTTTTCATCCTCCCACATATTATCAGAAAGATCTTCATGATTGTAATCTATTCCAGTATCTAGGACGGCTACGACGACATCCCGTCTTCCATTATTCACATCCCAAGCACCATGGACGTCGATATTCTTCATACCCCATAACGAAGGGAACCCAGGATCATTCGGCTCTTCAAGAAGTTCCACATGATAATTTGGTTCAGCGTAATATACACCAGGCATGTTAGATAATATTCTGATAGCCGTGTCTACACCCATATCATCACTGACTTCCAAAACTCCTGCATTAAGGAAAGTAAAAACCCTACCAGGTGATGCGTCGATATCCCCTGCTATTCTATTCAATTCTCCCTGGAGGTATCGCCTATTTAATGAATCAAAAGGTTCATCGAATTTCACTAAAACACTATTTTGCTCGTGATCAGTATCTTGATTTTCGTCCAGATCTTTTTCATCTCGTATCGTATTGTAGTTTATCGAATTGTCATCACTTTCTAAAAGAAATATACCGGGACCTGTATTTGCAAAGAGTGTATTATTTGCGACAGTATTGTTACTTGACTTCTGTATATATATGGCGTATCTATTACTAGATATTATATTATCTTTTAAGAGAGCGTTCGACGTGTTGTAAAGATAAATACCACTATCTCTGAAATAAAGACGACCATTCCCCTCTGCGTTGAATATATAACAGTCGTTTATAACAAAATTACTAGTGACGTTTCCCACATATATCCCATACCCAGTGTTATTCCCGTCTATTTCATATCCTTCGATCCGATAGGGAGCTTCTTCACTACCATCTCCTGACCAACCTTCCCTTTCAGCAATTTCAGCAAACTCATCATCGGAATTGACTCGGATGGGGTCGTGACTAAGATACTCACCTTCATATGCGATAGAATTTAGTGAAAAAATATCGTCTTCGTTGGAAGATCTGCTCCAATCTATAGATTTTTCACGAGATACATAAGGAATACGTGAGGCATGAGTTATCCTATTTTCACTGTGGTCCGTAGAATGTTGGTTATGATCCATTTCAGTTGGATCAGCTTCTTTCTGCTTTATATCTACGGGTTCAGAGGAGTCACTTTTCTCCTCGGACCTAGTATCAACTTCATCAAAACCTGAAGATATATTAAAAGGTAAAGCTACAACACTGATAAGAAGTAGAAATATCACAGCTAACGATTTTAATTCATCCCCGGTCATACTTTTGCGTTACTTTAACCCACACCATACTTATTATTACTTTTTGGTTGATCGATTTTATAAAACATTGTTAAGTGGGCCCGGCCGGATTTGAACCGACGACCATCTGGTTATGAGCCAGACGCTCCGCCAAACTAAGCTACGGGCCCTTGGATTGATTCATAATATTACTTGTTATTTAAAGATTGATGTATGGTATGGGCCGAGGCGGAATTGAACCGCCGATCTTCGCCTATCCTACCGTATTCAACGGTTGTAAGGGCGACGTCATGACCCCTAGACCACCGGCCCAGTACGTATCTACTTAGTAAGTTCGGATGAATTAGATTGGGCTTGAATATTTAATCCTTTTGACTACAGACCTCCAAAAGACTAATAACGATGTTATTGATTTGTAATATATAAGTTGTAATCGGAGGAATAGTTATGGCTGTTAAAAAAATAAAAGAAAACATATACGAGGTGGGGGCACCCCATTATGATCGAGAACTTTTCGACGAACTTATACCTCTTCCAGATGGGACGACCTACAATGCGTATCTAGTAAAATCTGGTGATAAAACGATCCTACTAGATTCTGTAGACCCTGTAAAAGAAGAAAAATTGATGAAGAATCTAGAATCACTAGGTGTTGAAACTATAGATTTTGTAATATCTCATCATGCCGAGCAGGACCACTCTGGATCAATACCCGCAGTACTAGAAAAGTACCCAGAAGCGATAGTTTTAACCAACAAAAAGTGTAAGGGGATGCTCATAGATCACCTTGAAGTTCCAGAGGATAAATTCCAGGTGGTCGAAGACGGAGAAGAGATTACCATAGGTGATAAAACATTTAAATTCATGGACATGCCGTGGGTCCACTGGCCTGAAACTTTGGTCACATATTTAAAAGAGGATAAAATACTGTTCTCATGCGATTTCTTTGGTTCTCACCTAGCGGTTAGTAACCTTTTTGTAGAAGATAAGAAGAAAGCATATCTTTCCGCCAAGAGATATTATGCCGAGATCATGATGCCTTTCAGAACGCCTATCAAAGGGCATCTAGAAAGACTAGATGAAATAGAAATAGATATAATAGCTACCAGTCACGGACCGATCTACGACGAACCGGAATTCATCCTCGACGCGTACAAGGAATGGGTTTCTGATACAGCAAAGCCTCAAGTTGTCGTACCATACGTTTCGATGCACGGAAGTACCGGCAAGATGGTTGATCATTTTGTAGATTACCTGACAGAACAAGACTTTAAGGTAATGCCTTTCAACCTCACCACTACGGATCTCGGAGAGTTGGCCATGGCACTGGTGGATGCATCGACTGTTGTGATCGGAACTCCCACAGTCCTAGCGGGTCCTCATCCAAAAGCGGTTTACGCTGCATACCTAGCAAATGCACTGAGGCCCAAAATGAAATTCGCATCTATAATAGGGTCCTACGGATGGGGGGGTAGGATGCCGGAAACCATAAAGGACCTTTTGAAAAGTTTTAACGGAGAATTTATGGAACCTGTGATCGCTAGAGGACACCCTTCAGAAGAAGATTTCAAGGGTCTAGAAGAGCTTGCTGAAAAGATAATCAAGATGAACGATGGACCGGAGGAAGTAGAAGGATAAGTTCTTTTCCAAAGATTTTATGTATATCACATATAATATCAATATGGTGATAATATGTTCGCGAAAGAACCTATAGATTTGAAGAAGCTAAAGAAAGAAAATTCTGATAAGGAGATATTGAGGTTCGCTCTAGCTGCAGAACTAGATGCGATAAACTTCTATGAACAGATGGCAGATTATACGGATAACAAACATCTGAAACAAGTTCTTTTAGATGTGGCAAAGGAAGAAAAAGAACACGTTGGCGAGTTCCAGACTCTTCTGTTGAGATTGGATAAACAACAAGTTGAGATGATGGAAGAGGGCGAAGAAGAAGTAAAGGAACTCTTGGGAGAAGACTGAAAAACCCTTTCCTATTCTTTTAATATCTCCATCAAGCTCTTCGCATTCTCAAACATCTCGAAGTTGTTGAACATACAGTATACCGTTTCAAATTCTCTATCTAAGCCTTTCAACCTTCCAGCAAGCTTCATGAGTTCGTGTTTTGAATAATTGTAATCGTAATCATATAAATTTTCATTGAGGCCGTGTAATCTCACATAGGCGATATGATTTTTTGAAAGCGGTCTTTTCCTCATTATATCGACTATATGTACCAGATCAAATTCGCTACATATCTTTCTGAGTTCTTTCTCCTTCTCAGTCCAGTCACCTCTTGGTTCCCATGCGATATCGAGTTCTCCTCTATCGATCTCCTGAAAAAACTCGCACATATTTTCTTTGTTCTCTTCAGTGCACTCAAAGCTCGGAGGAGTTTGTAAAACTACTACTTTTGCATCTAATGCTTCAGC
>JAFDTG010000007.1 GCA_019594235.1 Candidatus Saliniplasma halalkaliphilum
CGTGGTTCAGGAGTTCGTTATAGAGGAGGACGGTTTGATACCGCCTAACGAAGTAAGAAGCGAACTTCTCAACATAATGGGGATCAATACCAACCAGTTCAAGGGACTTATCAAAGATATGAAGGTCCATGGTGAGATAGTACAGGAAAAGAAGAGGAAGGAGAAGAAACTACCCCGATCATACATTCACTCTCTATCAGAGTTCTTAAAGATATGGCTGTCTCTAGATCAGGCGGAATATATCAAGCTGGTTAACGGAGGTGACAATCCTTCCCTAGAAGGATTCTGTCTCGATCCAAGTAACGTGACAGAAGTACTCAACCACTGCCATGCATCGATCCATCAGTCTGCAACATTGGAACCTTTGGATGAGTACCGTGATTCAGTGGGTTTACCTTACGATACCGATATCAAGATATTCCCAAGCCCCTTCCCAGAGGAAAATCAAAAGATATTCTATAAAGAGGGAGTTTCTACACAGTATGAAGCCCTTCAGCGCAGTGACAAGATGATCCAGAAGCTTCGTCAAGATGTTAGGAACCTTGTTGAAAAGATCGAGAGGAACACCATAGTGTTCTTCCCAAGCTACAGGTTGATGAACGAAGTAGGTGGTCCGATCATGGACGAGTACGATATAGCAGTGGAACACCAGGGCATGACACAGCCGGAGTTGATGGAAACCGTTGATAAGTTCAAATCCAACGGTGGTGTACTATTTTCAGTCATCGGCGGTCGGATCAGTGAAGGTATGGATTTTCCCGGGGATGAATTAGAAGTTGCAGCGATCGTAGGAATTCCTTACCCAAAACCCACCGCTAGACAGAAAGGTCTCAGACATTATTACGATATGAAGTTCAATAAGGGGTGGGAATACACCATAAAGGCACCAACCGTCAGGAAGATACTCCAGTCCACCGGTAGGTTGGTCAGGAGTGAAAATGATCTAGGCGCCGCAGTTATTTTAGATGAGCGTGCTATACACTTCAACAGTTATCTTCCAGATCTATTCTTAACCGAAGAACCGGTATCATCGATCCAAGAATTTTTCCGTGAGAGAAAAGATTTATAACGAATGTAAAACTGAAATCTAACATGCATAAAGTCTGCGACGTTGATATGGAGAAGAATATACTCGAGGAAAATGAAAAATTAGCTCATAAGAATGCTGAACTTTTTAAAGAAAACGGCGTCAGAGCTTTCAACATACTGGGGGCTATCGGTTCCGGAAAAACATCTGTTATAGAACGATTATCCGAAGGTATGGACGGAGTTAATATCGGCGCCATCGCGGGTGATTTAACTGGTGAGGATGATCATCTACGTTTCGAGGACAAAGGAATAAACTCTACTGCTATCAACACCGGTAAAGATTGCCATCTAGATGCTCATTACGTTTCCCACGCTTTGGAGGATTTACCACTCGAAGATATTGATTATTTATTCATAGAAAATGTAGGGAACCTGGTCTGTCCCGTGGACTTCCCATTAGGTACGGAAAAAGATGTTGTGGTCATCTCCGTAACTGAAGGTGATGATATGATCCGTAAACATCCTCTGATATTCGCTCAAAGTGATATTACTGTTGTAAACAAAGTCGATCTTGCAGAGATGATGGATGTTGAACTATCGGTCATCGAAGAGGACTACAAAAAAATAAACCCACACGGTACCTTGATTAAAATAAACGCTAAAACTGGAGAAGGTATAGAAAAACTAGCAAAAGAGTTAGATTTACCTTATTCTTTACCACGATAATAGTAAGATTCCTCTAACTTAACGGTCTTCTCAGGATCCCTGTTTTGATAGAACTTTCGTCTTTTCTCAGCCAATACACCGATAACTACCCCGGCTCCCAACATCAATCCGATAACGAATGATGGAAGATGGTCATAAGGCTCTGGTACGGGAACTGCGGCTCCTATGTTGGTTCTTTCTATTTCGAGTGGTTCTATGGATATTTTATCAACTTTTTCATCAAAATTACCAAGGATCACTAAACCACCAATATCGCCATTGTCGATCCCTATATCACCTTTAGTAGGAATTGAAGTCAACTCAGTAGTTTTTCCGTCGAAAGCAAGCTCGTTCTTCCATCCGTAATAACCCACGTGCCCGCTCTCATACTCAAATTTATAGTTCTCCTTATCTTCTTCTGGTTCTCTTACCATGAATCCGTTAGTGCTGATCTCTTTAACTATCTCTATACTACCGCCGCTCAGCTCGTTCATATCGCTCAAAGTAAAGGAGAATGTAACCTCTGAAACGTCACCTTGGGTAAGTACCTTGATATTGAAATTTAGATTTCCAATGAAATGTTCCTCTTCCCTCAATTCACTTTCCATCACTATCTCTGTATGTGGGAAGCTTTCATCCATTCTTTCAATAACCTGAATGTTCCAATCCACTTGATTCAAATAGAAATCATATCTTCCTTCATCGGTATCCAGGATGAATCTTTCGTATTCTATACTGTAAAGTAAAAGTCCTTCTTCGAAAAGAGCGACTTTGATCTCTTCATCTGAAGTCACTTCGATATCTATATCTGAAGAAGGATTTGTAGAAGCTGCGATCTGCAAAATGGAAATAAAAATCAACAAAGAAAGAAAAACAACGATGAACCGTTTTGTCTTGTGAAACTTGATCATATTTTTCATCTCCTTTCTCACTCCCATAAAAAAAAGGAAAGTTGAGGAGGTTTTTATCGTGAGGTGTGTGTCTTATACAAATTACACAATGAAATAGTTTACATAAGTATAAAAGGTATTTCGCACAGTCTTCGAATTGATATACCTAAAATACACTATCGAACAGCGGAGCTACCGTTACTTCACAGCCGTTAGATTCGATCGTATCTGTGCAGAAAACGCTGTCACAGATTTCATCTAATTTATCAAAAGCATCGTCTACGAAAAGTCCATGAGTACAACCGGCGTGTACCTGATCAGCACCCTGCTCTAATAACTGTCTAGCAGCTTCCATCATAGTACCCCCGGTCGATATGATATCATCCAATATCACCACTTTTTTCCCTTCTGCTTCAATATTCTTAGGTTTTATCTCGACGGTCTCTCCATCCAACCGCTTTTTTTCAAGATAGTCCCATTCGGTGTCGATCTCGTCGGCGGCCATCTTAACTCTATCGATGCCACCTTCGTCGGGCGAAATCAATAGATCTGGTTCGTAAAGTTCTGAATGCACACCTAATAACCTCATGGCGGTATAATTATCCGCCTCAATTTTAAAGAAATCTGTGATCTTCTCAGAATGCAGATCAACACTGTAGAACGAATCTGCTTGAATCTGAATTCTTTCAGCTATGGCCCTGGAACTTATCGATTCTCCTTCTTTGAACATCTGGTCCTGACGAGCGTACGAAAAATATGGCACTATTACATTTACCGACCGAGCTCCGTTACCGATCAATGCATCCTGTATAAAAAATAGTTCCAGCAACCTTCGGTTCGGATAAGTGGTTTGAACCAGATAACAATCTTCATCTTCTACACTTTTAGAGAGCTTAACATAGATCTCACCGTCAGGAAAGATCTTAGATTCAACTTCAACATAATCTAAGTCGTTCCTTTCGATCAGTCTTTCGCTGAGTTTTGGCGAACCAGGTCCTTTTATCAACTTCATCAGATACCTCTGTAGGGCATATGTTTTTAGAGATATAATGTTTTTGACTATATGATCGAATTTATGTGTAATTTAGCGTAATCGTTTTATAAGGACAACAACCTAACAATTAATGGTTGAAAGTTATGATGCCTGGTGGTTTAGGAAATTCAAGACAGATGAAACGCATGATGAAGAAGATGGGCATGGAAAGTAAAGATATCGATGCCGAGAAAGTGATCATAGAAACGAGTGATAAAAGACTCGTTTTCGATGATGCAGAAGTCGTCCAGATGAGGGTGAAGGGCCAAGAGATGTACCAGATAGTAGGTTCACCTAGAGAGGAAGCTCTAGAGGGGAAAGTTCTTATCGACGAAGAAGACATCAAAATGGTTTCAGAAAGGGCGGATGTATCTGAAGAAGAGGCTAAAGAAGCCCTAGAGGAAACGGAAGGAAATCTTGCAGAAGCCATCATCAAACTCACCACTTAAATTTAAGGAATATAAAGAGGTAATCCTTTGTCAAAAAAAGGGAAAGATATCGGGAGTACTATACTTGTAGCTGTAGTCATATTGATCTCAGCGAGCGTGGCGGGTATAAACGTACTCACCATGTTTGGTTACATCACTTCTGATCTTTTAACATATGGTGTATTTGTAGGGCTGGTATTGGTTCCAACGGTTATCATCGGTGGTGCGATCAATAAGATCATCATCGAACAAAAAAAAGCCCTCAATAATCTATTAAGAAAACCATCTGATGTTGGCGACAAACTCGAACTTCGGATCAATTTAAAAAAGAAAGAAACAACGATGGCAGATACCACCATTCACCCTGCATTTTATTTTAAAATAGCTATGGCATCGATGTTTTCGGTTTTGACTGGATTCTTTATATTATTAGTGACCGCTGAAGGTATAAGAGGAGATATATTGGTCATATATCCCATGCTTATACCGTTGTTCGGAGTAATTTCCGTGATACATATGTTCAGTAAAAACCTGTTCGAACCTAACGGTTGGAGAGAGTTTTTAGAACACACATGGATAGCTTTTTTCATTATATCCGTTTCGATCTCCTTCATGATCTCTTTAAAAAACTATATTCAGACCGCTTATCCAAGAACACTTTGGGAGACTTTTCTTGGACTACCTTTTTCTCTTCAGACTTTGATGTTTTTCGTGATCCTTCTATTGTTAGGTGGAATATTAGTAAGGATAGGGGATATACTAAATCTCGATTCATCTCCGTTCAAAGCTTCTGGAATAACTTTGGTTCTTGTATCTATGGTTTTCTTGATACCACAATTTCAGTTCATCCCCTTAGATTATTTTCATGGACTGGTAACCTCGGCCTTTTCGCTGTTATTGATCTTTTATGGGATTGTAACCGCGTTCCTTCTTTACAAAGACGCAGGTCTAAGGTACATCGTTACCAATGAACGGATCATCAAACTCAACACCAATAACCTGGAGAAATCTGTCAATTATCCTATGAGCAGGTTCAAAGAGATAGGTATCGTCCAAGATTTTTTAGCTAAAAAATTCGGTTACGGTAACGTGAATATACTTTTCAGAAAAATCACTAAAGGTAAAAAAGTGATAAACTTCTGTGTACTGCACGGAGTGAAAAAACCACATCAGTTGGCAAACACTATTAAAGCTCTTGCTGAACAGAAAAGAAAAAAGAAAAAACCAAAGAAGAAGATCAAGAAGAAAAAGATCCCAAAAAAGTCGAGAAAAAACTCGAACGGAAATTATTATTACCGAACGTTGATAATCATTTTATGCTCATCTCTACTTCTGATCACTCCAACACTAACTTTTGGAAATGAATCGGAAGAAGAAACACTACATGTCGAGGAATTCCACGAAATCGTGTTCGAAAATCTCACCCAAGTAAAGATGAGTTCGCAATACGATGTACATCTCATGAATATAGACGGTGAGTATTATAATGCTACAGAAATCAGAGTACTATATTCCCAAGACAATGGAAGGATCGTAGAGGTTTTATCAGATCACACTGATTCCATGATTACAGAAACAGTTGAGAACTCGTTCAATTTGGATAACGATCTCCCGAAAGGGGATTACGAATATAGTACATCGGTAAACGAGACCAGTTTAGAGATTACTGAAAGCGGACCGATAAAAATCACATCTCAAGTAAATATCACTTTATATCCAGATCACTACCAAATACCCGAAGATGCAGATCTAGAAGAGATCATCTATGGAACTCTAAAGATAGGCGGTCATCTAGAAAAGGACATACCTATCTTTTGTCAATCGAATCATACTTCGAGTTACACAATCCATGCTCCTTCGGATCTCAATTTTATAGAGGAAGGCGAGGAGAGAGAGGTCATCACAGTCAGCATCGATAATCGAGATGGTCAGACCTCAAGAAAAGATAATACTCTTGAAATCGTGCATGCTGAAAGCGTACTGATGACAGATACCGAACCTGATCTTTCATTGATGATAGATATTTACGAATTAAAAAGGGATGTAGATAGGGAATATATCTCTATAAACACTAACTTTTCAGCTTATATCCATGGAGCATCTATACCGTCGACGGTGATGACCAGTCTTCCTGAACAACTTACTTTGAGATATGTAAACGCAGATATGCTGAGACTTCTCTATAACAACGGATTCAAAGATGAAATAGACTCATACCTATCGGATATAGAAGATGAGATCAATTACAGGATCACCTCGATATCCACCATCCCACCCAGATATGATTTCACTGTAAATGGCTTGGAAGAAGATTACGATTTCGAAAACATGGACTCCGAGATACCTGTAAAAGTATTCCACAATTCTTCATTCCAGAATAACTTATCTATAAGGACTCAGCAAAATGCTTTTGAGATACAAAGGAGGTATCTGGTTGATGAACAAATTTCTTTTGAACTTCAGAGTTTCCGAGATTGGGGTTTGAACTATACTATCAAAATTCCAGAAGGGATGGAGTTGGTAGATGCTGAAATAGAGGGAAGGCAACTTGATATCCATGAGGATGAAACAGGTAGGTACTATATTGAAGATAGATTACATTCCGGGGCTAGAGCAACTATCGTTTTGACCGTAGGTACGTATATCGATATTTACTCGTTCCTTCCCTTCGTGATAATGATGGCGATATTGTTCTTCACATGGATAGGTCTCAATATGTATCCTGTGAAAAAGAAAAGAAAAAGGTTGATTTGACCGTCCCTATAAATTTAACAGTGCATCTTCGAGATATTTTTGATCGGTTATCTCCACACCGGTGCACAGTACTGTATCTTCACCTTCATACTCGAGATGAGTCATAGTTAGGTATAACCATCGTTCCTCCCCATCTTTACCCATTACCTTCAATTCGAATCTGATCCTCCCTTTATCTTGGTTTTGAACTTTTTTCACTCTATCAAGGAATAACTCCTTTTGTTCTTCACTCACGAGCTCAGAAATATCCATGGATTTCAATTCTTTTTCACTGAAACCAGTTATCAACTCTGCAGAATGGTTGAGGTACAAGACTTTAGTGTTTTTAAGGATGAATACGGCTGAGGAGATACTTTCCACCACTCTTGAAAATTTCTCTTCAACTTTTTTTAACTGCTCCCTGGTTTTTCTTTCAGCGGTCATATCGGCAGCGATTTCGAGCATTCCGATGACCTCACCATCCGCATTTTTAATGGGTTCCCCACGGATGTACCATACTCCATCATCAATGGAAGATATCATAGCTTCTTCTCTTTCTCCGGATTTATACGCTTCAACTATGGGACATCCTCTGCACCTTTCATCCCTGTCGAACCATACATCATAACAATATTCACCGATCAAATTCCCAATTGCTGTATCGATTTCTTCCGAAAATGCTCTATTAGCCCAGATAATTCGTCCGTCCTCATCTTGGTGATCCACCACCTCTGAGAGAGAGTTCAATATGGATGTTTTTTCTTTTTCCGAACGTTCTAACTCTTTCTGGGCCTGATCGTGTTCCACTGATTGTTTTACAGCCTGCGCTAGGAGTGTATACTGGGGTTTTGGATCTCCTCCCTTTTGGATGTACCTATCGGCTCCCAGGTTCAATGCCCTCATGGCCACTTCTTCTCTACCTTTCCCTGTGAATATTATAAAAGGTATGTCGTTACCGCGGTTTCTCAATTCCTCTAAGAATTCTAATCCGTTCATCTCAGGCATCCGATAATCGGAGATCACTGCTGAAAAATACTTTTCTTCTAACAAACGCATTGCCTTTTTTGCGGAAGAAGTGGTTTCAACGGTTAGATTACCATATATGTCTTCAAGGTATCTTTTAGATAGTTCCCTGATGTGCTCTTCATCATCAACCAGCAGTACCTTCATGTTCCCTAAATTCTTTAAAAATGATAGGGATATAAATCTATCTCTTAAAAACTAAAGAAATTCAATCGATATCGTATCTTATCTGGTTCTCGGTAACAAACTCACCTAGTTTCTTAAATGCATTCTCAACGTTCTTACCTGTTTTAGCACTAGTGAAATAGTAAGCGGATTGTTTTTTATACTTCTTTTTGAAACTTTTAAACCAATCTTTGACTTCCTCTGAAGAAACAGGGACAAATCTAGATTCTTGACTGTATACACTTTTGTAGTAATGTTCGTCGATCATGTAATCATGGAATTCTTTTTTAGTTTTTTTAGTCAATTTGACCCCCTTCTTTTTCTGAAAATCTATCATTATATCCCTTTTATTACCAGCAAAAACGATAGGTACCCTTCCTATAACATCGTATAGATCATCAACCCACTGTGGAAGATTATCGAAAGTCTTCTTCCTAGCTAGATCAAAAACAACTAATGCTCCTTCCGCTCCGATATAATTGGAAGAATGTTTTCCAGGTGACATAGATTTCTGCCCATAGAGGTCCCAAATAGACATATCGATTTCAAATTCGTCGATAGTTTTATGTTTGAGATTAACTCCGATCGTCGCGATGTAATCTTCGTCGAACTCGTTCTCAACGTATCTTCGTACAAGAGAGGTTTTACCAACGGCTCCGTCGCCGAGTACTAGTATTTTAGCGGTATAATTACCCATCTTCAATCAGCCCTTTTAGTAACCATATATGTTTGACTATATATATATAATTAAACCTTGATCGCATCTTCCAATCTTTCTTTGACGAAATCTTTCTCTAACTGTGAGAGGAATCGCCCTAACCTCGGACCTTTATTTTGCCCTAAAAGGATCTTGTAGAAAACTCTGAAAGCTTTCCCTTTGTTTAGATTCACAGCATCAGCATTCTCATGCACCAACTGATGTAGCTGTTCAGAAGTCCACTTTCCATCATCTATAGAATCTCTGTACTCTTTCAAGAATTCTATCTCTTTGTCGGACAGATCCACATCTGGTAATTCCTCTTTGATAGAGAATTTGACCATATCCGGCGCGAAATTTTCTAACCAGTACTCAACGCTCTTTGCTCTTTGTTTCATCCGCTCGAAATACGCTTCACCTTGTGACCCGACCTGTTCTCCTTCAGTGACTACTTTCCACATCTTTTCGTAGTCGTCGTATATTTGAACAAGGTTGACTAGATGTCTATAGGGTATCCTGAGCGGTTTCCTTTTTGGAACTTCGTCGATCTGGGACAATTCATAGATCTTCTTCATATCCTTGTCCTGACCTTCGAAATACTCCTCTTCGTACTTGTCGTATTCATCTACCATATCCAGCAATCCAAATCCAGGATCAAAATCGATGTGAGTATTCGGTTTCGGACGCATTATCAAAAATCGGGCAACCTCTGGAGAAACCATGTTTAGAAGGTCTTCAGTTTTTACTACCACTCCAGACGATGAAGACATAGGTCCTTCACCTTTAAGTTGAATCCATTCGTAAATCACTGGATGTGGAGGTTCTCGATCAAATATCTTTTTGATAATTTCCTTTCCAGTATCCCATGATCCACCTGAAGCCGCATGGTCTTTTCCGAATGGCTCACAATCTATACTCAATATCCACCATCTCGCGGCCCAGTCGCATCTCCACGGGAGTTTACCATCATCTGTTCTGATATCTGCTTTTCCCTGGTACCCGCACTCACAGGTATATAATACGTACGGATCTTCGAATCCATTCACAACAGAATTACCCAACTTACCACACTCTGAGCAGATGGGATTATAAGGGAACCAATCATCTTTTAGTTCTCTTCCTGTCTTAGAACTAATTATCTCTGCAACTTCATCTTTCTTTTTGATCACTATACGTGTAGCTTTTGCATACTCCCCTTCAGCATACATCTCATGGGCATAGATCAAATTCAGGTCGACTCCCATCTTTTCTAGAGATTCTAAAAAAGGCTCCATAAAATGTTCAGCATAATTATCATGTTCTCCACATATACAGGGAACTTCACTGAGAGGCCTGCCTATATATTCATTGTAAGAATCATCTAAAAATGGGTAGAGTTTCCTCAGAGGGTCTATAGAGTCTACTATCAAAATCAATTCTCCATCAGCTTCTCTAGCTATAGCCTCCCCGGTGAGTAACTCTCTGATATGCCCTAAATGTATCGGCCCTGAAGGTGCTTCGCCTGTTGCGATCAAAGGGTCTTCTCCCAATTCGTTTGCTTCGACTTCTGCCCAGTGCATTCGATCACTTGTTTACTTTCCTATAATTTTTGCACGGATGAGTGCTCTTAATGGAACACCGACGATCTCATCGTGGCTATCTTTATTGACAGTTACCATAGATAGAACTGGTTCTGCCCCCTCGTTCTCCAAGAAAGTGATAGTTCCCTCCATGGTTTCACCGGTACTCACTACATCGTCGACTATGACGACTTTCTTACCCTTAACTCCAGCATAATTTGAACTCAATGCACCTCCGCCGCGTCTTCTATCTCCACCTGGAGGTCTATAGATGGCCAACTCTTTATTCAACTCTTCAGAGATCAAAGTCGCCAGGGGTATACCGTTTATGGCGATCCCTACTACGGTATCAAAATCTTCTTCCATCAATTCCATCTCTTCTAAGATAACATCAGAGAACATGGTGGCGAGAAGACCTATCCTTCCACCAAAAACACCAATTGACCTCCAACCTATCTTTACGTCGGTAGGGGGAGTCTCCTCTCTAACATTCTTAGTCAAAAGCC
The DNA here is from genome assembly GCA_019594235.1 of Candidatus Saliniplasma halalkaliphilum. Lineage (GTDB taxonomy): Archaea > Thermoplasmatota > Thermoplasmata > Halarchaeoplasmatales > Halarchaeoplasmataceae > Saliniplasma > Saliniplasma halalkaliphilum. The sequence continues at coordinate 10,769 of JAFDTG010000007.1, forward strand.
AGGTAATAGTATCTACTGATAAATTTAGTTCGGTAGCTATTTCCTTTTCTTTTAGGCCATTCCTTTTATATTCCATGGCTTCCTCTACAAGGGACTCGATTCCTTTCATAACAAATCACTTTGATTCTGTAATCCCTGATGCTATTTATAATATTATGGTTTGTAAAGGTGTATAATAACAAAAATTTTAATAGACCTTTATATCTGTATACTCGTATGACGCCATGTGGTTGTTTCTTTTGGTTGGTGATAGTTCTCCTTATCATAGCCGGTATCAGTTACATCCTTGGTGCAGATAAGCTGGGAGATTTTGCCATCGACGTTATACGCTTGGTGTTCATACTGGTATTAGTGATTATTCTGATAGGTTTGATCCTCATATTGATGGGTAGGTTGAATTGGAGAGAAATATTCAGAGGTCTGAACGTATTTTATAATCTGATTCGATATACAGCACCTTTTTAAACTAATCAAAAGAATTATGAAAGGGTAGTATATTCCGGAGATATGAAAATCAGTATCATAGGGACGGGATATGTAGGTTTGGTAAGTGGTGTCGGATTTGCCAGTAAAGGACACGATGTTACCTGCATCGATATCGTAGAAGAGAAAGTCGATAAAATCAACCGTGGTGAACCACCTATCTACGAAGAGGGATTAGAAGAACTTCTTAAAGACGTTGTTTCAAATGATAGGTTAAGAGCCACTAAAGATACCGAAGAAGCGATCAAGGAAACTGAACTAACTTTCATATGCGTTGGTACTCCATCGAAACAAGACGGAAGTGTGGATCTCTCTAGTGTCGAAAAAGCAGTTCAAGATATGGTTCAACCTTTAAAGGAAAAAGATGAGTACCATGTATTTTGCGTTAAAAGTACAGTGGTCCCCGGTACCACGGAAGAAAAGGTATTACCGATTTTAGATAGATCTGGAAAGAAAGTAGGTGAAGATTTCGGTCTCGGTATGAATCCTGAATTCTTAAGAGAGGGTATCGCTTTAGAGGATTTCCTAAATCCGGATAGGATCGTTTTGGGAGGATGGGATGAAAAAACATTAGAAATTTTATCAAAAGCGTATGAAAAATTCGAAGTTCCCAAACTCAAAACTGATATCAAAACTGCAGAGATGATAAAGTACACATCCAACGCTCTTTTGGCTACGAAGATATCATTCGCCAATGAGATATCTCGTATCTGTGAAAGTATAGGTATCGATGTTTATGAAGTGATGGACGGAGTGGGTTTGGATGATAGGCTCAAAAGGGATTTTCTCAACGCTGGAGCGGGATTCGGAGGAAGTTGTTTTCCAAAAGACGTCAAAGCCTTGGTCAATTATGCTAAAGAAAAAGACCAAGAAACTAAGTTGCTTAATTCCGTTCTTTCGATAAATGAAGAACAGCCTGTTCACATCATAAACCGGCTAGAATATGTTTCCGAAGGTGTGAAAGGGAAAAAGATCGCTTTTTTAGGACTAGCTTTCAAGGGTGGAACTGATGATGTACGAGAAACCCGTGCATTTCCCATGATAACAAGACTTCTAGAACTCGGAGCAGATGTGATCGCGTACGACCCAGAGGCCTCAGAAAACTTCAACGAACTTTTACCTGGTAAGGTCCAATACGCCAATAGTAGAGAAGATGCTCTAGAAGACGCAGACATATGTATAATCCAGAACGACTGGGACGAATTCAAGAATCTCACGCCCAAGGATTTCGGCCACATGAAGGGTAATATCATAGTCGATGCTAGAAGAGTATTGAATAGAGAAGAATTTACAGATGATTTCATCTACATAGGTGTGGGGATGTGACATTTTCATTCACTAAAGCTAAAATACCACCGACCATAATGCCTTACCGATGCGAATAGCTGTCGTCTTAGAGGATAAATGCAGGTCGGACAGGTGTGGTTACGAATGTATACAGTACTGTCCTAGAGTGAGAACCGGTGATGAAACAATAGTCAAAACCGAAGATGGTATCAGGATATCGGAAGAACTCTGTGCTGGATGTGGTATCTGCGTAGATAAGTGTCCCTTCGATGCCATCAAAATAATCAACCTCCCGGAGGAACTCGATGAAGACAAGGTCCACCAGTTCGGTGAGAACTCCTTCCGTTTATATCGACTCCCAGTCCCCCAAAAGGGTATGGTCATTGGTCTTTTAGGTGGGAACGGTATCGGAAAGACAACCGCCATAAGGATACTCTCCGGAGAGATCATACCGAACATGGGTAGGTACGAGGAAGAACCATCCTGGGATACAGTTTTTGATAGATATTCTGGTACTGGACTTGGAGATTATTTTCAATCGTTATCCGAAGAGGGAATAAAGACTTCCCTTAAACCTCAGTATGTTGATAAGATCCCAGCCCATTACTCTGGCAAGGTGGAGTATCTACTTAGTGCCGTTGGAGACGACTACCTGCACTGGGTCGAACTCTTAGACATTAAGAACACTTTGGATTCGACCCTTGACAAGTTGTCCGGTGGTGAGCTCCAAAGAGTTGCTATCGCGGCGGCTTCGACTAAAGAGGCCGACGTCTACTTCTACGACGAACCGTCTTCATACCTGGATATGAAACAGCGTTTGAGCGTAGCTAAGGTCATCCGTGAAAAAAGTAAGGATAATCAAGTTGTGGTTATAGAACACGACTTAGCAGTGCTTGATTTTCTAGCCGATAACGTTCACATACTATACGGTGACAAGGGAGCTTACGGTGTAGTGGCCCAGCCCAGAGGTGTTAGAAAAGCCATCAACACCTACCTGAAAGGTTTCTTGGACGAGGAAAATGTTAGATTTAGAAACAATGCTATCACCTTCGAAGATCACATCCCTGCCGGTCAATGGCATTCGACGCCTTTGATAACATACAATAGACTTGTAAAGAGATGGGACAGTTTCGAACTTGAGACAGAACCTGGAGAGATCCCAGAAGGTGAAGTGATAGGTATTGTAGGACCCAACGCCACGGGTAAAACCACCTTCGTGAAGATGTTAGCAGACGTGATAAAACCCACGGAAGGAGAGATAGAGAAAAATATCACCGTCAGCTACAAACCACAGTACATCAAACCGAACTTCGAAGGAAGGGTCATCGACTTATATCATACTGAGATTAGTGATAATTTCAACAAGAGTGTTTTCAAGTCCCAAGTTGTAGCACCGTTAGATCTGGAAGATCTTTACGAAAGACAGTTAACTAATCTCAGCGGCGGTGAACTTCAAAGGGTGGTCATAGGACTGTGCCTCGGTAGGGATGCTGACCTGTACCTTATCGATGAACCGAGTGCTTACTTAGACTCGAGTCGAAGGATGGACGCTGCTAAAACGATCAGACGTTATATGGAAAAGTCAAGCAAGGCCGGGATGATAGTCGATCACGACGTGTATTTTATCGACTACGTTTCAGATCTAATTATGAACTTCTCCGGCGAACCTGGAGTTCACGGAAAAGGGGAAGGTCCGTACAACATGCGTGAAGGTATGAACAATTTCTTAAGAGACATTGAGATCACTTTTAGAAGAGACCCTGACACTAACAGACCTAGAGTTAACAAACTAGATTCAAGATTGGATCGGAAACAGAAATCTCAGGATGAGTACTACTATACGGGCTGAATGATCATATAGTGGCTAACTGTTCCAGAGTCATCCCTTCTTCGTCTTTTTCAGAGATATACTTCAGTAATCCCTCTTCTCTTTCTTCCTCTGGAACCAGATTTTCTATATTGATAGGTCCATCTGGATAGGACTCCTGCTCCACTTTGATCTTCTTTTTGTTGTTTAGAAACAATACGGAAACCAGTGTTGTGACTAGATCCCCTAACCTATTATCATGTATCATATCGAAAGTCAGTTCATCGGTTTGGTACCAGCATATTCTTTCCCAGGTCAAAGCTATGTCGTGATATATGTCCTCTTTGTGGGTTTTGGTGTCGTAATTTTCTTTAACCCTTGCTCTTTCCTCTTCTCTTTGTTGTTTGTTCTCTTTCCTAAGCCTCTCCATTTTTTCTCTGTACTTAGATTCTTTTCTGGCTTCCTCAAAGGCATCTACTAATTGGATCAGAGAGACCGGTTTCTTCTCTTCCCGTCTAACGGCCTTTTCTAAGATCGGGTCGTCATCCTGGAGAACTTCCTGTTCGTAATCCAGGTCTTCAGGTTCATCGTACATCTCGTAATCGAAACATTCCCACTGTGAAATGAATTCATCTTGGACAAATTCTTCTTCCTCGCCGTTTTCAGCCGATAAAAGTGTTTCTTCACACTGCATCTTGAGGATAGACCATGCCATGTTGACCAGTTGACCGGCAACGATGAAGTCGATGGTTTCCTTGTTCTGAGCCTGTTCCAAGTACATGGTAGTGAAGGATACAAGGTCGATGTTCCATGGATCAAGATTCTCGTCTATAACCAGTTTAAAGATCGAAGCTATGGCGTTTTCAAAAGGGTCGTTGGATATTTGGTATTCTCCATTCATGCCATCGACTATCTCTAGATACTCGTTGATCCTTTCACCGTTCCTATTTTCATCGATCAAAGATTTATGAAATATCAGGTGGTTAACTACGTCTTTTTTAACATCATCCTCTAGGTCCACCGGTTTTTTAACATCACATACCATAAATCACACCTCCGTCCTCAACTTACTCATGCCTGAAAGTTCAGGAATATCCTTGTCTTTACCATCACTGATATTAATTTTCATAATCACGTCTGATAACCCGTTCTCGTGCATGGTCACACCGATTATATGATCTGATTTCTTCAATGTGACTTTTCTTAGTGAAACCTGTATGAACTGTGCAAAGTTTGAATTCTTATTGATCATCTCAGCAACATTTTCTGCATTGACGCCGTCCAAGTTCTGATCGATCTCATCTAATAGATAGAATGGCGACGGATCGTAGTGCTGGATAGCGAATATGAACGCCATGGAAACCAAACCTTTTTCTCCACCGGAGAGGGCGTCGATTCTGTGGACGGTCTTACCCGGAGGTCTTACTTTTATGATCAATCCTCCTTCAAAAGGAGATTCTGGGTCTTCAAGCTCTAGGTGAGCTTCACCACCCTCGGATAGTTCTTCATAGACTTCCTTGAAATTTTCGTTTATCTCATCCTTAACGTCCATCAATCCTACTTTCTTTTTCTCGTCCAGCTGTTCGATCAATTTATCCAGTTCTTCTCGGTGGTTTTCGAGTTCGGTGTACTTTTCTTTAAGCTCGTTCATCCTTTCTTTCTTTTTCTTGTAATCCTTTAAAGCTCTCATATTGACGGGCTGAAGTTCTTCCATCTGGTTCTCTCCTCTCCTGATGGTGTTCTTCAACTCTTTCATGGATGGGAGTTCTTCACCCCTGTATTCCTTCTCCTCTTCGATCTCTTCTTTAAGAGTACTCAATGTATCTTCAAGTGATTCGATCTTCTGCTTTTGAGTATGGATATACTGTTTTTTAGCCTCGAGTTCACTATCTAAACTTTCAAGTTTATGTTTAAATTCGATTTTCTTTTCCTTCTTCTCGTCCATCTCTTCTCGCAGTTCTTTGATATCATCTGAGAACGAATTTTGTCTTTTTTCATATCCTTCGAGTTCATTTTCTTTAGATTCGATGGTTTGTTCGTTCTTCCTTATCGTGGATTCCTTCTGTTCGATCTCTTTCCTCAACTCTTCCCGCTCGGCCTTCATAGATTCTATGTTTTCTTCCAACCTATCTTTCTTATCAATCTTCATCTCTAGCTTGGATTCAAGTTTATTCAATTTCTTATCCAATCCTACCTCTTTATCCTGGAGTTCAGAAAGTGTAGCTGAGAGTTCTTGAGGACTGACCTCTTTGATCTTTTCAGCTATCTCTTTTCTTTTATCTTTAAATTCACTTATTTCATTTTCAATATGTTCAACTGATTTCTCCAACTTGCTGACATCTTCTTCTAATTCTGATTTTTCATTTTCTTTCTCACTCAGAGCCTCGGTTTTACGATGTATCTTCTCCTTGGTCCTTTTGACCTGAGTTTCTAGGTTCTCTATCCTCCCCGTTTTATCGCCTTCAGATCTCAGTTCATCCATTTGATCTTGTATCTCATCGATCCTGCTCTGTACTTCTTTAAGTTCAGAAGTGATTTTCTTGAGGTTCTCTCGTGTCTGTTTAAGTTCGGTTCCAACTCTATCTAATTTACCTCTATCGGGAGCGGAAAAACTCATCATCTTTTTACTCAAAGTCCCACCGACCATGGCTCCGCTCCTCTCGATCTTTTCACCGTCTAGTGTAACCATCCTTACTCCCCCCATCATCTCTCGAGCGGAATCGATGTCTTTCATCACTACGGTGTCCTGGAATACGTACCAGAAAACATTCTCATACTGATCATCAAAATCAACTAATTCCAAGGCGAAATCCACTGCATTATCATCCTTTACAGCCCTGATAGCTTTACCTCTAGGCCTTCCTTTCCTCATCTTGTTCAAAGGCAAAAATGTAGCCCTTCCTGCATCGTTCTTCTTTAGATATTTGATAGCTTCCGAAGCCACTTTGTCGTTTTCAACGACTATCGATTGCATCCGTCCACCGGCTGAGACCTGTAGCGCTGTTTCGTATTTCTTATCCACATCGGCGAGCTCAGCGATGGTTCCATGGATACCCTCAAGTTCCCCCCGATCCCTACTTTCTAAGATGGTGGAAACTGCTCTACTGTAACCCTTCTTCACACTTTTTGCCGCCTCTTCTTGGGCCTTCAATTGATTGTACTCTCTTTCCAATCGATTCATCCGGTCCTCGAGGTCACCTTTGTCTTTCCTCAACCTCTTTTCTTTACGTTTTTTCTCATGGAATTCATCCTTCAATTCTTTGAGTTCACCTTGAACATCTTTGTTATCCGATTTGAGCTCCTTCAAAGTCCATTCGCTTTCCTTCTTTTCGAATTCCAATCCTTCTTTCTCCTCTTCGATCTCCGAGATATCTTCTACCAAACGGTCTATCTTATCTCTATTTCTATCCAACTCTACTTTTTTATCGGCAAGAGAATCCGTTTTTTTATCTATTTTATTTTTTACACGGATACCTTCTTTACGAAGTTCACTTATCCTATCGTCGGATTCAGATTGTTTAGATTTGACTTCTTCGATCCGTTCCTGAACATCCCCTAGTTCTTCATCGGTTTCTTTCTTATCTTCTTTCGCCCCTCGGATATCCTTTTTGATATCTGAAAGGTCCTCTTTACTCTTGGATATTTCATCTCTAAGGAGTTCTCTATTCTCTTTATTCTGCTCGATGGTATGTTCCGCATCCTCGGTTTGATCTTCCGCGCGAGCGATCTCCAGTTTAAGTTCATTTATCGTGTTTTGAAGATCTTTACTCTTCTCACCGGTTTTCGAGTCTAGTTCATCCTCCAACCCTTTGATCTCTTCTGCTAATGTTGAAATTTTTTCTTGGATCTGTTTCTTCTTCTCTTTGATCTCTTCGATCCGTTCCCGATTTTCTTCGATATCATTGTTCACATTCGATATTTCTTTCTCGGTTTCCTTATAGGTCTTCCAAGCTTTCATCGATTTAGCTTCTTTTACTTTGTCAGACAATTCTTGGAATTTGAGTGCCTCGGACCGATCCCCTTCTAGTTCCTCTACCTGTGTTTGTATCTCATCCAGTATGATATTTATACGGTCTAGATCGTTGATAACATCATCTTTCTTTTCTTCCGCCTCTTCGATCTCACTATCATATTTTGTGATACCAGCAATGTCATCTAGTATTTTTCTTCTCTCGAAATCGCTCATCTTGACGATACTTGAAATATCGCCCTGCTGAACGATGTTGTAGCCATCTGCAGAAATTCTAGCGTGTGATAATAGATTCTGGAATTCTGTCAAAGACGACGTTCTCCCATTGATATAGAAGTACGAATTATAACCCTGCTGGTTATCAGATCGTTGAACTTTTCTCGTAAAAGTTATTTCATCCTCATTCATGGGAATGGTTTTGTCTTCGTTATCGAAGGTCAAACTGACCTTACAAAAGTCAGCTGGCTTTCCATCTTTACCTCCGTTAAATATAAGATCCGTCAGACGTCCTGCCCGTATCTCTTTAGAACTTTTTGGCCCCAGAACGAAAAGAATAGCATCTCCGATGTTAGACTTTCCAGAACCATTTGGACCTGTGATATTGGTGTAACCTTTCTTCACAGGTATTTCCATCCTATTCCCGAACGATTTGAAATTCTCCATTAATATCTTTTTTAGATACAAAATATCTTCCTCCAGTCGAAAACTGGGTTTCTTTTTACCTTGCTTTCATCCTGATTAGAGTGCATGCTTGACCCCATCCCAAGGGATAATAAAGTCCGACAAATAATTTTTATACGTCGGACAAAGACATAAAACAATCTAAGGGTATAAAAATATTCCGGTCGTTATGCCATGTTGGTTTAGACTATGACAAACTCAATTCAAGGTTTCAGATTGAATCTTTTTAAATAAATCCAGTGCGGCATTTGAATGCATCTCACTGTTTTCCAACACGGAATCGAAAACAAAGAAAACCGTCATGAATTTATCTGAACCTTGGACCGCTACTACTTCTTCTTCATCTATTTCGTCATAATACATTTTTAATCGGCTACCCATATTTTGTATTTAACATTAGGTTCTTTCAACTCTGTGAATATCCTTTCCTTAACAAGCTTTTTCGGCTTATGAAGTAAAGGCACTCTTTCTTCTAGATTATCAAAGCTTTCGAACTCACCGTTCTTTTTTCGTTCATCGAGTATAGCATTCATCTTCTTCTGTCCCAGACCGGGTAATAACTCCAGCATATGATACCTTTTGGTAATAGGCCTGGCAACGTTATAGAATTCTATGTATTTGTCTTCTTTTTCCTCGATGATCTCTTCGACGATGTACGGAACTTCACTTTGTGCTGCATGTGTAAGTTCGTCCCAACCTATCCTACGTTTTACATGCTTTACTTTCTCTCTTTTATCAACGTCCTTTCCGATGTAGACCCTTTCACCTATGAAAACCGTTTTACCATTTTTAAGTATAAGTTCGAAAAGTTTGAACTCGTCCTCTCCTAAAGCGAGAGTCAAACTTTCATGTTTGTAACCACCTTGGTTTGGTCTTCCATCTGCTAGATAATCCAGCACATAAGCGTAGTCTTCCATATTACTATCCTTCCACGTATTTTTTTATCAGATTTGTTATACTCTCAGCTTCATCTTGTGAAGGTGTATATCTGTCTTTCGAAAAGACGGCTAAAACTCCGTCCTCATCAGTGGGTAAAATATCAGCCATTTTGTAGGCTAACTTCTCCTTCATGAAATCGAAATCTTCTAGAAGTTTTTCTATCAACTCATCAGTTTCTTCTTTATCAAGTTTAACAAAATTCTCAGCATGGCTTAGAGCAAGACTCTGCTCATAAGAAAGTTCCCTCTCTTCAGCCTCATCTCTTAACAGCTCTTTAACCTCCGCTAATGAAACATATCTAGACTCATTTGCCATATTTATCGCTCCTCATTTTATTTTGCGAAGGTGTTCAGGCCTCGCTATAACCTTTTTAATTTTTCCTCCAACCTTGACTTCCACTACAAATGCATCTCCCTGCTTACCTGTGATCACACCTGTTTTTCCGTGGAAACGTCTGTGTGGCTGCCCCTTGTGTACGCTAGGCTCGATCTTGATCCTTGCTTTTTCTCCTTTTTCAAACTCAATCAGGGCTCGATTTATAGGGATCATTCCTTTTTCCCTAGGTTTTTTTCTGAGTATCTTTCTAGTTCCCTGTCGTATTCCTTTAGACTTCTTCATAACCAATCACATCTTTTTAGTAGTGTACTTTCAATACGTCCAATTCTAGGACTTCACATCTAACTCCCAGTTTGTCAGCTAGGTTAGGTTCAGTACGACCGTCATCCCCGTGTACGAGTTCTTTGACATACATACCCGATTCACAGGTCATGACCAATTCCGATATTTTACCGTCATATCTTTCTAGGTTTATATCTTTCAATTCCCTTGTCCTAACCTTATCGCTTCGCCTGTGGCTAACTCTCTGAGGTGTCCTCTGTGATATCTTCGTTCCTTTCAAAGAATGTAGGGCCTTTTTATATTTTGCCCTATCTACTTCTTTGGAATGTTCCACCTTTACTTTATATGTTTTATCCGCAGTGGCTTCTTTGATCTCGACAATTTTATCTCTGTTTGAGAAAGATAAAGAATCTACCTCAACACGATCATCCTTTTCGATCTCTTTTTTCAGTTCTTCCAGATCGATATCCCTTATTATAGGATTCTTTATTTCCATAACTAACGGGCGGCCGTTGCCCAGCATTTTAGCGTCGATATCTTCTCTCCCCATCCCGTGTAAAGTAAAATCTTCCCCGAAGGCCATCTCTTTAAGTGGTTCACCGATTATCTCCTCAACACTGGTTTCGTATAATTTACCTTTCCCATCACAGTAATCGCAGCCTTTTCCCCAGCACTTTTTACAGGTCCATCTTGTTTGTGGTATCTCCCTAGAAAGCTTTCTGTACCTACCGTATATGAAAACAGGAGCTATTTCGATCTCAACGGCGTCAAATCTCGTATCCAATATACCCTTCATCTCTGGTTTTTCCAGGTCCACCTCAGCATCTATGTTATCAAAAACCCTCTTTCCTATCTCCCGATTGAGCTCAGATTTTATAGGTTCTGAAGTTGTTATATTGAGTTCTGTCCAGAGAAGTTCCTCATTTTCTTCTATTTCTGGATCTATCCTGGTTCCTACTAAGAAAGTATCGAATTCAAGATCTTCAAACTCTTCAACTATCAATGAAGCAAAGGGATCCAACTCTTCGAATATGTTGCCGCAAACTGAACAATCGTCACTGCTTTCAGGGACTTCTACTTTTTTCTCGTCAGTTTTATCCATGGAATAATAAACTCTCAAAGCTTTCCCTCTCTCATCATTTGTCAGCCCATGACCTAATTGAGCGAACATCCGTCCCAAACAATGGTCACAAAGCTCCTTTTCCAAAGCTTTCTCAGTGATATCTAACAATTCCATAGTCTAACTCGATTTGTTCCCATCATATAAAATTATACCCCTTTACGACCCGATGTTCCTGGCGATCTTATGGAGTCTTTCTTTTGTCAGCAGTAAAATCGTTACGAAAACTGTCAGGAATGCGGACTCGACCAGGAATCCTATCTGAACCATAAGCCCGATAAGGAATGTTAGGAAAAAAGCTACGGGAGTGGTTATCCCTATCGTGTGGACTTCGTATTTGAGGTAGGCTAACAGCAGTGCAAAACCACCGAAGATTATCAGACCTACATCGATTATCGAGTATCCCAGCTCTTGGGATAAAAAAGCGAAGATAACGCCTGCTAGGGCTGTCATGGGAAAGGTTCTAACACCGGCTATCACCATCTTCTGATCTTCCCTGTGCTCCCTTTCCAACCCTATCAGGGCACCTAATGCTACTGCGATGATCGCATTTATTATGAAGTTCAAATCAACGAAACCGTATGTCATCATTTATACAGCATCGAAAGTGTATTTTATATTTTCCGAAAGATGAACATCGGAAATAATCGATAGATAAAAATATCAAAGTGTTATAAACAAACCCATGGAACGTAGAAACCGTGCTAAGAGGTTTTTGAATGAAGAACCACTAAAGAACTCATATTTAATTGCAAAATTAGACGATGAAGATGTTGATTTATATATTAACGATGAGCCTGAAGCAGTTCTCATAGAATACGATGGCTATATCTCTATGAGGGGTGAAAAAAACAGTTTGATAAACCTGCTGTCGGAATTAAAAAACAAAGAGTACAGATTCCATGCCATAGATAACGCAGCTTTTGAGGCCGTTAAAGAAGTTGTAGATATCGAGGATGACCGCCCTACATGGTTTTTTAAACGTCCTAATACGTATTTTGAGGAACCGGATTTAAAAGTTGAAGAGTTAGAGGTTGAAGATGCAGAGGTGATCAACGAATACTGGGGACTTCAAGGAAGCGACTCTACAGATTATATAGCTGAAAGGATAAGAAAGGCCCCCGCTTATGGTATCCGAAGGCATGGAGAACTGGTGGCGTGGACTTTGACACACTATGTTACCGACGACGTTTTGAATCTAGGTTTCCTTCACGTTAAAAGGGACTGGAGAAGAGAGGGTTTCGCAAAAGATATCACGGAACACATGTGCAAATACGCTGAAGAGAACAACCAGGTTCCCGTTGTTGACATATTCAAAACCAATAAACCTTCGATCTCTCTAGCTGAAACACTGGGATTTCAAAGGATAAGTGAACACCACTGGTTCAATGGGTAAAAGAAAAGTAGAGCGTTCCATTGATTAATTCGGTATTAAAAATCTAATTTTCACCGGAAAAAAGATAAATACCTTATTTAGATAAGACCCATAGATGCCGATAAGACAGCCCATCGTCAGCGTTCTCGGTCATGTCGACCACGGTAAGACCACTTTTTTAGATAGGATCAGAGGGACTACCGTTGCAGATCGAGAAGCCGGCAAGATAACACAGCATATCGGTGCCACTGAGGTACCGGTCGAAGCACTTAAGTCTGCTTGTCAAGAACTGGGCTGCAAAGTTACTTTTTCATTACCCGGTTTACTTTTCATAGATACACCTGGTCATCATTCATTCATGACTTTAAGGTCTAGGGGAGGTGCACTTTCAGACCTTGCAGTACTCGTCGTTGATATAAAAGACGGGCTGATGCCCCAGACTAAAGAATCTATCGAGATATTGAAGAGAAACCAAACACCATTCATAATAGCGGCTAATAAGATAGATAAGATCGCTGGATGGAACTCACAAAATAAGCCTTTCATCAAATCCTTTACTGAGCAAACCAAGAGTGCTCAAGATAGGATGACTGAAGCTCTATACGAGATAATAGGTGAATTATACGATATGGGTTTCTCATCGGATAGATACGATTCCATAAACGATTTCTCAAAGAACATAGCTATCGTACCCATGAGTGCTGAAACGGGGGAGGGTGTGGAAGATACTTTGATGACGCTGATAGGTTTGGCTCAACGCTTTCTAAAAGATGAATTGGAAGTCGAAGAAGGTCCGGGCCAGGGGACTATCTTAGAGGTAAAGGAAGAGGTCGGTTTGGGAACCACTTTAGATACCATAATTTATCAAGGGACTCTAAGGAAGGGAGACGAAGTTTTCATAGGTACTAGGAATAAACCCATCAAAACTAGGATAAAATCACTACTTAAACCCAAACCCATGGACGAGATAAGAGACCCTAAAGAAAGGTTCGACGAAGTAAAAGAAGTAACCGCTGCAGCAGGTATCAAAGTGATCACTCCAGAATGTAAAGGTGTTGTTGCAGGTGCACCTGTAAAAGCGATCTGGGACAGAGACCCAGATGAGGTCATGAAATCAGTTCGAAAAGAAAGTGAAGCTAATATCGAGCTTCATGAAGAGGGA
>JAFDTG010000030.1 GCA_019594235.1 Candidatus Saliniplasma halalkaliphilum
GGATGAAGTACGACACAGCTAGAGAGGAGGGCTACGTAGAGGGTGTAGTGTTCACCCACCCCGACGGTCGGATGGCGAAACTAAGGAAAGACATGTTCCCGTTTTTCTATGAAGATGACTATAGATAAAAAAAACACTTTGAGAACTGATCTTCCGATGACAAATTTCAATTCAGATCCTCACTCACTTCTCTTGTACAAAGAAGCCGTCCACCACCGCATCCTCATCCCAGAAAACAAGATCCACACAGCAGTGTCCGCAGTGTGTTCTGGGAAAACATATGTTTTCCCAACAGTGTAGGAATTTACGATTCCTACTAAATTAGAATTGTTTTACAATTCTGATACTCGCACGATTTTTATTAGAAAAATCTAGTAGATATCACAGGAAAAAGATTTTCTTTTCCTGTTAGATAACGAGGATGGAGGTAATCCTGTTGATTCAACAGTCACAATTACTACGGATTCGAATAATCCATATAGTGGGTAATTATTTATACTTCTTGTATTCTAAGTAACCAATAATGGTTACGAAGACGAATAACAGTAGAAAGGGTCTCTCCAAAAAAGAGAGTGTGCTGCTTTCAAAACTATCCAGTAAAAAGATAATAAATATAGAAGATATAAGATCTGAATTAAACACTACTTATAAGAATGCAAAAAAAATAGCAAGCAAATTAAATAAAAAGGGATGGTTAGATAGGATAGATAGGGGAAAATACCTGATAATCCCATTAGAAGCGGGTGAAAAGAGCATCTACACAGAGCATGAGTTCGTTATAGCATCGAACTTGATTTCAAATTATTACATCGCATTTTTATCCGCTCTTAATTTCCACGGTATGACTGAACAAACTCCTTTCACTGTTTTTGTAGCTACAACAGAACGAAAGAAAAACAGAACGATACATGACATCCCCTACAATTTCATCAAAATCGATAAGAAAAAATTTTTCGGTTATGAAAAATATGCAGTCGCATCTTCACAGATCAACATATCCGTTCCGGAAAAAACGATCATCGATTCTTTAGATCATCTAGAATATTCCGGAGGGATAATTGAAGTAGTAAAGGGGTTAAAGGAAAAAAGAGATGAACTAGATATACATAAGATGGTGAACTATGCAGTAAAGATAAACAACGGGGCTGTTGTGAAAAGATTACACTATCTAATGGATTTTCTAAATTTTGATATACCCAATGATGTAGAAAAAAAATTGATAAATAATTATTCAGATTCTTATTCACTTCTGGATAATACTTTATCAGATAAGGGTAAGTACCGCTCTAAATGGAAACTTAGAATAAATATAAAAACACAAGATTTATTGGAGGAAGGATATTGATAACAGAAAATAGATTGAGAACGTTAGCTAGAGAAAACAAAGTCACAACTGGATTGATGGAAAAAGATTACGTTAATTCTTGGATTCTGTATTCCATTTTTAACGATAAACAGTTAAATGATAAACTAGTTTTCAAAGGTGGTACCCTACTTCACAAAATATACTTCTCAGGTAAATGGCGTTTCTCAGAGGATCTCGATTTAACTGTCCCTCAAGAAATAAAATCAGAAAAACTTAAAGAAAATATACAGCGTTCACTCTCAGTATGCTCATCTTTGTCTGGAATAGGTTTTGAAATAACTTCGTTTCATTCGAATCAAGGATACATACAGATCAAAATTCAATGCAACGCATTATTGGGACAAAAGAATACCACAAAACTAGATTTGAGTTTAGAAGAAAAAATACTGTTCGAAACTTTATCTAAAAAACACAGTTCAGAAGATATTCCAGAATTTGATATAAACTGCTATTCATTGGATGAAATATTCGTCGAAAAGATAAGAAGTCTATTTCAGAGAAATAGAGCAAGAGATTATTATGATGTTTACCGACTGTGGAATGAAAAACATTTTGATTTGGAAGATCTTGTGGAAAAATTGAAAATAAAAATGGAATCGAGTAACATACCATTGAATCTAGAAATTCCGGAGGAAAAAAGACAGGATCTTGAAGATTACTGGAAAAGGGCATTACTCAGATTCATTTCCAACGAGAATCTACCAGATTTTAATATAGTGATGGACCAAATCGACGACATCATAGAAGAATTGAAAGAGATAGATGAGGAACTTAGTTAATTATGATTCGTGTAAACTCAATATATCATAGAGTACTTACGAGAAAATGGTAGAATAAAAAGAAGCACATATTGTAATCTTTTCGATATTGGGAAATCAACCCACTGTCAACATAGCTCAAAGAAGGATATTCTTTCTGTATTTTCCTGATACGTTCGATATCTATCACTGTCGAGGTGTTCAACCAATCATTCAAAGATTTAGAAAGGGGGTTTACGATTGAAGAAATATCGGAATCAACAATCTCCTCTATCACTCCGGCAGTCGTCCATACATCAGAAAATTCTTTCAACAGTTCCATTTTGCCTATCTTCGTCATAGAGCTAATTATAGATGTATCCACAACAATTAAGATATCATCTCTTCGAGTTCCTCAGTGTCCTTCCTTTCTTTTCGACCTCTTTCCAATACACCTTCATCTTTCAAGATCGACTGCATCGTTTCGAAATCAACACCCGCTATTTCCGCTGCTCTAGATATCGTTATCCTTCCCTGCCTGTAGAGTTCTACCGCGCTGACCAATCTCATCTCGCTTTTTCTAGCAAAAAAAGACCGAAGTGCATCTCTGACCAATTCAGATCTGTTGTCATAGTATCCACTTTCGATAAGGGCCCTTATTTCTTCATTCATCTTTTCCGGTAAACTTATGGATACCATCTTTATCACTTACATTATCAAATAATAACTGTTATTATTTATTAACTTTTTCTTTTATCATAATTAGGCAAAAAAGGCAGATCTATCTATACCAAGTAATCTCCATTGATACATCTTTCAAAGATAGGCCTTTTAAACATTTAAAATGAATTATTTGACGAAATAAGGTGAGTGATTTCATGAAGGGATTTGTTTATCATCCACCAAAAAAATATATATATTTATCCTATATCTAAATTGATTTCCATGGTTGAGGGACGATTTGATGATGATACCCAGATGGGATTAGACGTCATGAGATATGGTCTATATTTTTCGATATTTATGAATGTTCTTTTTGGGATATTTTTTCTATTTTGGAGTTACGATCCTGGAGATGATCCTTCTGGAACTGCGTGTTTTCTATCTATTCTAAGCATAATAGCGGGTATACTTTATCTGATCGGTATATATAAACTGTACAAGGGGTCGGAGAAAGTCTCATTCGAGCATGGGAAAAATGTTAAACTAGCAGTGGTACTGATCATTCTAGGTTTTATATTTGGACTGGCTAGTCCGTCAATGAATTTTGGTTCCATCGAAGCTTTTAGACACTCTATGATGGTGGGAGGTGGACTAGAAATGATCCAACAGATATGTTATGTTCTTGCTTTCCTTTATTTGGTCTTTGATATAGCAAATAAGAAAGCTAGAAATTTCCTCTACGTTGGGACTGCGCTTCTGATAACTATATCTTTCTCAAGAGTAATCTGGAGTATTTATTTCATACCTTTGGACGCTGAACTAAATGACGTTGTATTGACCACATTGAGGATGCTATCGGTGATAACGTTGGTCATGGCCGTTGGATACTTCTTATTGTCCATGGGATACAAGAAGGTAGCGACAGCGACTCCAGAAAAGAAAAGTGAAGAAGAAAGTCAAGGAGTCCCCTTCAAGAAGGAATGTCCTAATTGCGGTAGTGAAAAGTTCACGAAATATCTAGATGGCTCTGGTTACTGTGAATTCTGTGGGATGATATCAGGTGATGAAGAAGATCCTATTGAAAAACAGGATGTCGAGTGAAAGTAAAAGCTCACACTCCTTCCTCGACAGGTTTATAAAGTTAAAAACATGATAATTACAACATGTACGATAAGATATCTGCCGAGGAATTGAAGGACAATATGGAGATGGGAGAAGATATCCAGGTGATAGACGTTCTGTCCGAAAAGAGCTATAAAAACAGACACCTACCAGGTGCTATAAACATACCTTACCGGGATATCGCTAAACGTAAAGACAAGATCGATCCTGATAAAGAGATTATAGTTTACTGCAATGATAAGGACTGTGATGCCAGTCCCATAGCGGCGGAAAAACTTGTTAAACTGGGATTCGAAAATGTCACGGATTTCGAAGGTGGTCTTCTGGAATGGGAAAAATCTGGATACGATTTTGAATAAATCACCCTAAAACCGCTCTTTACATCCTGCAGCAAAAGAACCGCACTCATTTTGATTTATATTGACAAACATCGACCACCATGATACCCATTCAAAAAATTTATAAACTTGACTGACCAATCAGTCTATAATATGCATTCGGACGAAAGTATCCCGGACATGATTGAGAAGAAAGCCATGAAAGCCACGCACAAGGCTCTCTGTAAATACGGTTACGCAGACTTAACCATGAAAAAGATAGCTGACGAGTCGGATAGGTGTAAATCCACCTTCCACTACCACTACGACACGAAGGAGAACCTTCTAGTCAATTTTATTCAGTACCTCTTAGATGGTTTTGAAAAAAGGATGGTACCCGAAACCGAAGACCCGTTAAAAAAACTCAACGGATTCATAGATAGGATGCTTTTCGGGCTGGGCGATGAAGAAACAGCGGAAAGCTTCCATACAGCACTTATAGAGATCCGTTCCCAGGCTCCTTACAATGAAAAGTTTAGGGGACAGATCACAAAGAACGATGAGTACATCTTACATATCACCACGAACATCATCCAAGAGGGAATAGAAAAAGGCAGGTTCAAAAACACGGACCCAAAGAACACCGCAATCGTAATTCTTTCAGCTATATACGGTGCCAGGGCACGACATATCTCTACAGACCGCAACGCCACTGAAGAACTCAGGACAGCTTTAGATTGGATATTAGATGAACTGATAGTCAAATAGGAGTCCCAGATAATCGATGAAAAGGTCTGTTGAAGAAAAGAGAGAGCAGATATTGAATGGGAAGATCGTCCCAACACTTCTAACTCTGGCATGGCCGGTGGTCATCGGCAGCATGCTTCAGACCGCATACAACATGGCTGACACTTTCTGGTTAGGGAGGGTCAGTGCCGAAGCTTTAGCGGCACCAAGTGTCGCGTTCCCGTTAGTCATGGTACTTTTAGCCTTCGGCATGGGTCTAGCCACCGCAGGTATCTCTTTAGTTTCTCAACATACTGGTAAGGGAGGAAAAAAGAAAGCTAACGAGGCTGCCGGCCAGGTGTTCGGTTTACTTCTATTCATCAGCATTATCACAGGTATCATCGGTTACTTCTCAGCAGGTTGGGTTTTAAGGAACATAATAGGCGTTCCTGAGGATGTTTACCCTCTAGCACTGATGTACGTTAAGATCATCTTCATAGGTGCCCCGATAACCTACGCTTTCACTTCGTTCAGGTTCATACTCAGGGGTATAGGGGACATGAAGACGTCCATGTATCTGAGAGCTATCGGTGTGACACTGAACATGATACTAGATCCGATACTGATACTAGGAATCGGTCCCTTTCCCACATTAGGTGTAGCCGGAGCCGCCATAGCTACGGTAACTACAAGGGGAGTCGCATCCGGAGTAGGCGTCTATCTACTCTTCACTGGTAAAGTCGGTATCAAACTTAAACTCAAACACCTAAAACTCAAACTCAGATGGGTGAAAAAGATATTCGATATAGGTTTACCCGCTTCGGGAGCCAGGGCCGGTAGTGCCCTTGGTTTCATCGGCCTGATAGCCATAGTGTCTGCTTTTGGTACTATACCACTGGGAGCTTACAGCATAGGTAGGAGGGTCATAGGGATGGTCAACCTCGGTATATGGGGATTCGCCAGTGCCACCATGACCATGGTCGGTCAGAACATAGGAGCTGGTAACAAACTTCGATCAGAGAAGATCGTTAAGAAAACCATCATGGTGTCCATGGCCCTCATGGCGATCATATCAGTTGCCATCTATTTGACCCGTACTCCTCTGGTATCCATATTCGCCGACGAGGGAGCTATCGAACAGTATTCAGCCGTCGTGAGCGAATCCGCTAGATTCGTAGCGATATTCGTCTTTGCAATACCATTTTATGGATTATTCAGGATCTTCGATTCCACTTATCGAGGTACCGGTCACACAAAAGCAGCTATGATGTTATCACTCACGAGGATCATGGTATTGAGAATAGGTCTTTCCTACCTGCTTGCTTTCCCGGCTTACGGGTATGGTTTGAACCTGGGTATCCTTGGAGTCTGGATTGGCATGTCTTTGAGCAATATAATCATAGCGTTCGTTTCTTACGGGTACTTCAGAACGGACCGCTGGAAAGAGAAAACTATCGAGGAGGAAGAACCAACATAACGATCATCTCCTTCTTTTTCTATTTATAAACGAGTCTACTATACTTTCATTTTCTTTGACTTCAAATCTCTCTTTTGAGCTTTCATCATCTGTATATGTGCCCCTTTCAACATCAGATATCTTATCTTCTAACCCCTCCACCGTCTCACGGATCTTTTTCATATCTATGAACAAGTCCTCTTTCTTCTCCACATACCACGGTAAGTAGATGGCGATAATCAATATAACAAAAACTAACATCAACGTGAGCATGCCTGTCAAACTTCCAGCGAATAGAAGTATAAGCCCCAAGGAACCTATGCTACCACCCGTGTAAACACCTACCAGATTTTCCCTAGAGCTGCGGAATATGTCCGTTTGAGAGTTCGCATCACCGCGGGTTTCAAGATAGGTTTCACCATCGATAGTTGAAACGTCTACAACACGGTGTACTACAGTAGGTGGATATCCGTAATTTTCCTGATAATATCCCGGAACGTTCACAGCTACGACATCCCCTTCTCGAACTTCTTCCACATCCATATCTTTCAAAAAGATAACGTCGCCTCTACCAAAGGTAGGCTGCATGGATTCCGACCGTATAACGGTCGCTCTTCTACCGAAGGGGTTCAGTCCGAACGGTAAAAAAACCAGAACAGTTGAAGACAGAATTACCATTACAACGATAAAAGTGATCGATTTCAACATGGGCAGTTCTTTCATCTCCTCATACATAGGCACACCACGGAAATAAATAATTCAAAGGAAGGGGTTTTTAATCGCCCAAGTAATTTAGAACCTGATCATCTCAGGGGTTTATAGTTCGTCCGATCTCTTCGACGTCGATGACGAAGTTGAAACTACTTACCGCATCAACATCTTCGTAAGTTCTATACGAACCACCGTCGATGTTGACATCTACGTTCACTATAGCTCCTGTAGAATTTTCAAAGAAATCGTGTCCGACCAAGAAAGACACTTTACCGTTTTCCAGTGTCAGGTAAGAGGATTTAAGTTCTCCATCTGCACCTTCTAGTACTATCTGCATACTCAAGTCTTTTAGGTCTTTAGACATCTCTGCAGCATTGGCTATGTGCAGTGTCACTTCGTAGGCTCCAGTATATTCCTGTTGAGCACTCTTATCTACTACATATAGAGTGTAATTCTCAGCAACATCTCCATATTCTCCAGATACCGAATCCTGAAGAATTGGTTCACTCGCTGTTACATTTGCACCGTTCGTTACTGTGACACTTGGGTCTATGGTCCCTACACCCACTGTAACGGATTCTTGGGTAGTTAGGGCCCACATACTGAAAACTCCCAGTATCAGGAGGAAGGCGACACCGAGAGCTGTATATCGGATGGTATTTTTTTTCATTTTATTCACGTCCAATACTCTTGATACCTCTTTTTAACATATTTATAATTAACGCACATTTAACAAACTCTATATATTATAGCACCCGCTCCTCCTTCTTGGATTGAACATGCTCTATGACCTTTTGTATCTCTAACGGCTGTATCACCAGCAAATCTCCTTCCTCAGCTATCTCGAACCCGGCTTCTATGGATTCGAACTCGTCTAAAACAATCTTCACATTCTCTTCAGGTAAACCCGCTTCCAACACACCCTGCTTAACGTACTCCGGGGTTTCACCTGACTTCCTATATCTCGGGTCGGCATCGTTGATGATCACCTTATCATACACGTTACCGATCCCTCTTCCGAAATCTATTATATCTTCCACTGAACGGTTACCGGTTCCCTGACATACCGATATCATCTTACCTTCAGTCAATTCATCGAGGATCTCCGATAGTGCCTCTACAGCGGGACGATTGTGTGCATAATCTATCATGACCTTGATCTTACCCACGTCCATTATGTTCATCCTACCCGGGTTCTGACTAGTGGAAGATTGGAACGTCATCAACCCGTTCTTTATGGATTCCAAACCCACTTCCAAAGCATAACAGGAAGCTACGGCGGCTAAACAATTCTGGATGTTGAAAGTCGCTTTCCCCTCGAAGGTTATGGGTATTTCTTTAACTTCAATCACTTTCCAAACGTTCTCCCCTTTCTTGATAACTATATTCTCGTCTTCAACGGTCACTATAGTCCCACCTTCAACTAGATGTTCCTTAACAGAACTCACCTCCGGATCAAGTGAGAACAGCACTGTTTCCGCGTGCATGGTATCTTTGAACTTCAACACGTCTTCATCCTCTGCATTCAACACAGCTTTTCCGGAAGATTTGACGGTTTCCACAACTATACCTTTCAAACGGGCCATATCCTCGATGGTGTTGATACGTCCTTCACCGAGATGATCTCGAGTAACGTTCAAAAAAACACCTACGTCACTTTCGTAATAACCCAACCCTCGGCGAAGTATCCCACCTCGAGCCACCTCAAGCACGGCATGGTCGATACTTCTCTCACTCAGAACGAACTTCGCTCCTTGAGGTCCGCTGAAGTCCCCTCTCTTCAACAGGTCGTTACCTCTAAACAACCCGTCGGTACAAGCTACTCCCACACTTTTACCGTCCATCTTCAATATGTGGGATATCAAACGAACGGTAGTTGTTTTTCCGTTGGTACCCGTAACGGCAACGATAGGCACCGTACTTTCAGAACCCGGTGGGAACAGCATATCGATTACAGGCTCAGCAACGTTCTTCTCTTCCCCTTCAAAGGGATCTAGATGCATGCGGAACCCGGGAGCTGCATTCACCTCGATGATACCACAATTACACTGATCTAAAGGCTCTTTCAAGTCCGGAACTATCAGATCTATGCCCATTATATCCAGACCGATTATATCAGCAATCCTCTCGGCTATCATCTTGTTTTTAGGATGTACAGAATCCGTAACATCCGCAGCAGTACCACCTGCACTCAGGTTCGCCGTGGATTTCAAGTGAAGTTTCTCCCCATCATCAAGCACAGTATCTAGACCATAATTTTTCTGTTTCAGGATCCTCTTGGTCATGTAGTCTACTTCCACTTTAGTCAAAGTCTTCTCGTGACCTACACCACGACGTGGATCACTGTTCAATTCATCGATCAATTCTTCTATAGTCGATTCACCGTCACCCGTCACTAAAGGCGGGTCCCTCCTAGCAGCCGCTACCAATTTCCCATCTATCACCAGCAACCTATGATCCGCACCTTCAAGATATTTTTCGATCACCACAAGCGGATTGATCCTTTTAGCCTCTTTAAAAGCAAGTTTCAACTCTTCGCTGTCCTCGACTCTGGAAGAGATCCCACGTCCGTGATTACCCACGTTAGGTTTAACTGCAACCGGATATCCAAGATATTTAGCTACCTCCAAGGCGTCTTCGACATTTTTTACGGCTTCTCCCCGCGGCACAGGTATCCCGGCCTCCTCGAGTATCTCTTTGGTCCGCTCTTTATCGTCAGCGATCTCCATACCGATACCCGAGGTCTTATCGGTCATGCTCGCCTCTATCCTCCTTTGATTCTTACCGTGACCCAACTGGATATAGCTGTAATCGTTTAATCTCATGTACGGGATATCTCTGTCGTAGGCTTCTTTCACGATAGAGTAAGTAGTTGGACCCAGCATGTTGCTGTCACGGATATCCTTCAACTTCGACACGATCTCGTCGATATCCGGTATTTCACCTCTAGCTAACGCTTCTACGATCTTCACAGCCTGTTTCCCAGATTCTATACCTGCATCTTCATCTCTGTACCTGAAAGCGATCTCGTAGAACCCATCATCATCCGTGGTTATAGTTTTGCCGTACCCGACGTCCATGTTTGCTAAACACTGTAATTCGATGGCCACGTGTTCCACGATATGTCCCAACCAAGTCCCCTCCTCAACGCGTTCCAAGAATCCTCCCTCGTATCCTCTGCTGCACATGTGGACTTTAAGGGTCGGCAAAAGAGATTCGAGCCTATCAACAAAACCAGGTATCTCGTTGGATGGCTGGTTCTCGAATTTACCTATATCTAAAAGCATGTATATGACTTGATAACGACTAAAGTAATTAGGTCCCCTTAAAGCTCGTATTTCTTGAATATCCATATCTATCACTCATCTTAAATTCTACTGAAATATCGTCCCTTCTGAACAGTTCTCAACTTCAAATGTATATGGGTTGTTATAAATATTTCTAAAAAACCATCTCTCCGTTGACGAAGGCTTCGGTCCTTTCATCTTCAGGATATTCGAAAATCTTTTCAGTACTATCCTTCTCGATGATCCTCCCGTCGAATAATAACGCTGTACTATGAGATATCCTCTTGGCTTGGAACAGGTTATGGGTCACCATCACAGCAGCTGCTCCTTTACTGTCCACATACCACTCGACGGCATCCTCTAAAACACTTATGTTGTAAGGGTCGAGGTGTGCCGTGAACTCGTCCAACAACAAAACATCAGGTCCGAAAACCGTAGCTCTAGCGAATGCCATACGCTGCAGCTCACCGCTGGAAAGGGTACCAGCTCGTCTATCCGCCATCTCAAGCAAACTCACGTGCTCCAGGGCATCTGATACTTTATCATCTATCTCCTCTTCACTCCTTAACCGTAGTGGATAGGCTACATTCTCCCACACGGTGTCCTTGAAGGGATACGGTTTCTGAGAAAGCAGTGCCATCTTACGTCTTTTATCAAGATCTTTCTCATCTTCGAAAGTCAGGGGTTCTCCCTTGAAATACACATCCCCATCTTCAGGGTACAAAAGTCCGTTCAATATTCGAAGCAGAGTGGTTTTACCGACTCCGCTGGGACCGATTATCGCCAACAATTCACCACACGATACGGATATCGAGAGTTCTTCCAATACTTTCTTACCGTCGAACCTCTTGCAGATATCCTCAGCCCTCATGGCTTCGTTCAAATCTTCACCCCCTTGTCCTGATATCTCTTCAAAACAAAGAACACGATGAGTGCCACGGTGAGAAGTACTGCACCCAAAACAAGGGCATACTCGAAGTTGCCTCTTCTAGTTTCCAGAACGATGGCGGTCGTAAGAACACGCGTATGCCATCTGATATTACCGCCGACCATGAGTACGGCTCCGACTTCAGCGATGGCCCTACCGAATCCCACCATTATAGCCGATATGACACCTATCCTAGCCTCGTTGAGCACGGTCTTTGCAGTTTGCCAGCGGTCGGCACCGAGTGTCATGGCGGTTTCTTTGACCTCTCCTGCAACCTGGGATACCGACGACATGGTCAAACCTGTGATTATAGGGAAAACCAGGACCATCTGAGCAAGGATCATGGCGGCAGGTGTGAAAAGGAGATTGAGTGAACCTAGTGGTCCCCGTTGAGATAAGAGTAGATATATCAGTAAACCGGCGACCACCGGGGGAAATCCGTACAAAGTATAAGTAAAGGTCTTGACGACTTCTCTACCCCTGAACTTGTGCAGCCCCATCACAGTGCCAAGGGGCACCGCCATAGCAGAGGCTAAGAGTGTGGCGGATACCGATACGAATATCGACAGGACCGTAACATGCAGTAAGTCGCTAGCCATATTTATTCACATCTAGATCTGTGCATTGGCGGTGAATATTTTTTCACCATCTATGATATAGTTATCGATCATATCCTGAACTTCTTCGGAGACGATCCAGGATGCGAACTCTTCCCCGAGTTCGTTGTTGACGTTTGGATTCATATTTTCGCAGACGGGTATCACACCGTACTGGTTAAAAAGTTCCTGATCGCCGCTGAAATGGATATCGAGCCCACTCACCTCTTCTTTCAAGGATATGTAAGTTGCCTCGTCTGTCAAGGCATACCCATCTAACTCGTTAGCCGTCCGAAGGGTGTCACCCATACCTTGACCAAGAGATTTGTACCAGTGAGAATGAGCCTGACTGTCGATCTCATCATGATCAAAACCTGCATCCTCCCAAAGCTCGATTTCTTTGATATGAGTTCCGGAATCGTCCCCTCTGGAACAAAACGTTATGGATCCCCTGTTTTCATACAATCGGTTGAAGGCCTCGGAGACATCTTGAGATCCCCTGACCCCAGCAGGATCATCCTCCGGACCTACCAAAACGAATTCGTTATACATGACTTCATAACGATACTTTCCATAACCTTCCTCGACGAATTCTTCTTCACGTTCAGGTGCGTGGACTAAGATCACGTCGGCATCACCGTTCCTACCGAGTTCGAGTGCCTGTCCCGTACCCATGGCTATGGTCTTTACCCTCACTCCGTAGGTCTCTTCAAAGTCTGGTACGATCTCATCCAATAAACCAGAATCGTAAGTACTGGTAGTGGTGGCTAAAACTAAAATGTCATCCCGTTTGGACTCGATATACCACCAAGCTGCCAGACCTGCTGTTATCAACGCTAAAACCACGAGCACGGTGATGAACTTCCTATGCTGAACCTTACGGATACCGACCATTATGTTCCGTTAAGCATATTGCATATAAATATATTTTGAAGATGAACATAGATCATATACGCAAACCCTAGTATCATCTCCGAGGCTTCCTGCCCGGCCTTGTTGTCCGTCAATGGTATCAGGTACATATGGACTTGGAACATGATTGGGATCAGTATCAATATGACCAACACCAGGTACTTACCCCACTTAGGAGGCAGTTCTTTAACGAAACTTTTTCCCACAGGTAGATGGAAGAATATGAAAAGGAACACTGTCAAACCGATAAATATTTGACCATTAGAGATATTGTTGAAAGTGTTACGAAGATTTTCTGAACACCAATATATTTATTAAACACGCTTGTGAACACTCCCGAAAAGAGTGGTATCATATCGACTATCATACGAAGGTTAAAAAAGATATTCATTAAAACTGCTGAAGAGAGAAGGGATGATATCCTAGGAGGTCCGATAATAAAGACCATCCTTGTTCTAGCACTTCCGGTGATGGTTTCCAGTTCTTTACATATATCCTTCAATATAGTCGATACCTTTTGGTTAGGCAGGTTAGGGGCAGCCGAGGTAGGAGCTCCAACTGCAGCCTGGCCTATCCTGTTCGTTTTCTTGGCCACGGGTATGGGACTAGCAACAGCAGGTGTTGCTCTTGTTGCCCAACATATGGGAGCTGGTAACCGGGATCTAGCCAACGAAGCAGCTGGTCAGGTTTTTGCATTCTTAATTATATTGAGCCTGATCTTCACCATAGTTGGATACATCGGAGCACCCTATGTATTGAGATGGATGCAGACTCCTCCAGATATATATCCCCTAGCAGTTTCTTACCTGAGGATCGTCCTTTTAAGCATGCCTTTTATCTTTTCATACACTGGTTTCAGGTTCCTACTCAAAGGTATGGGTGATATGGTAACTCCGATGCTCATAAAGGTGGTCTTCGTATCAGTAAATGTAGTCCTAGATCCTTTACTGATATTCGGCTGGTGGATATTTCCAGAATTGGGTGTATCTGGTGCTGCCATCGCCACCTCAATTTCCAGGGTAACTGCAGGACTCGTGGGCATCTATCTTCTGTTCAACAACAGGGTGGATATCCGACTGACGTTAAAGAGTCTGAAACTGAAATGGAGGTGGGTCAAGCAGATAGTGACCATCGGTGCACCTGCCACCTTTGCAAGAGCTATGACAGCCTTCGCTTTCGTTATATTATTCTCGCTGGTAGCTATCTTCGGGGAGACTCCGGTGGCTGCCTACGGTATAGGCCGTAGGGTTATACATGTGATAACCATCGCCATCTGGGGTTTCGCTGATGCATCTATGTCCATGGTCGGTCAGAACGTCGGTGCAGAAAACAAGAAGAGGGCTGAGGTGATCATCAAGAAGGCGATATTGGTATCATCGGTTATCATGTTCTCGACCGGCGCTATAGTTATTTTATTCAGAACAGGTATCATGAATTTCTTTATCAACGAGGCCCCGGTGATTACCGAAGGTTCCAGGTACTTAGCTATTTATTCCATGTCAATCGGCTTCTTCGGAATATTTAGGATATTGGACTCCAGCTATAGAGGTACAGGACATACCTTACCCGCCATGGGTCTCGAGGTATTCAGGATATGGGGTTTACGTCTCTTTTTATCAGCACTTCTAGCACTTCCATCTCTACCTCTTATAAACTTCGGTTTTGATCTAGGAGTTGTGGGTGTTTGGATAGGTATGGCTTTGAGTAATCCGATAGGAGCTTTAGCTTCGTACTTGTACTTTTTAACAGGTAAATGGAAGAGGAAAACTATACGACGTTGAATTTTATACGATGAAACTACACCAAAAGAAATAAATCAAAATATTGGGTTCACAATACGAATTTGAGATGGCGGATGAAAAAGATTACTAC
>JAFDTG010000064.1 GCA_019594235.1 Candidatus Saliniplasma halalkaliphilum
GATATGATAGATCGAAATTCATACTCCTTCAGAAGTTCGTTTTCTACATCTCCAGCGGTTTCTTTTTTTATACGGGTGATGAGTAGTGCTCTTCGGTCAAACACAAGTAAAGTAAACAGTAAAAAGAATATCACCAGAACGATCACCAAATTGGTGAAGTTGAAAACAATATTTCTATTGAGGTAAAGGAAGGATGCCATGGAAAATAGGACCCCGACGTCCATCCAATCAGTTTTTTCTAAGAACAAACCAGTGATCGAAAATAACCCACCGAGAAGTGGTACGAACCAGAATAACCTAACTGTAGGAACGACCCCGGCAATCAATGTCACTATGAGCACTGCAACGCTCGCTGTCAAGTTCTCCATGGTCAGGCTCTTCTCAAGTATCGTTTCACCTCGTCTAAAGCTGCTTCAAGGGGTTCATGGGGATCCCAGTCCACGACCACTGAGTACCTCCAAAGTTTATTGATCAGATTTTCTCTCTCTATTGTGAATACTTTTTCAGCGATCTTTTCATAACCTTTTCCGATCTCCCTTTCGATGTGGAGCGGGTTCGGTGATATAACCATGACATCGAAATCTTTCATACAGATATCGACTATGGTCTCTGTGATATCCTTGTGGACTAGTGGTGATATGAACACGATCATACTTCGTCGTGGGAAGAACCTCTTCAGTATCCATTTTGCATCATCAGGTCTCCAAGTACCACCTTTCTCGGATTTGCTTAGAACGTTCATGATCTTGTAAAAGTGTTCCCTCCCCGATCCGGGATAAATCCAGTTCAGGAAATCACCCAGAACGATCAAACCGACACGGTTCCGGTCATCCAAAATGCTGGAGGCCAAACTCGCCGCTGCCCGTATGGAAGCTCTCATGGTGTTGTCCCTGACCGTTCCTATGTTCCCCTCCTTGAAGGCGTCCACGACTATTATCACGTCGCCTGACTGCTCCCCTTCGTACTCGTTCGTGATAGGGTTCAGATTTCTTGCAGTCGCTTTCCAGTTTATCTTTCTTATATCGTCTCCAGGTAGGTATTCACGCAGCGAAAAGAATTCAGTACCAATCCCGATATTACTCGACTGGATATTCCCCAGCCAGTTGCGGGTGTATTTAGGTCTGATATTGACACTTTTGATCTTCTCGAGACCTGGTAATACATGGATATTCAAGGTGTTTTCAGCCGTCCATGATCTATTATAGAACGATAGGGGGTCACGGTAGCGTATATCTATAGGACCTATCTCGACTTCCCCTCTCAGTGGACAGGTGATCTCGTACTGGATGGTCTTTTTCTCACCGCGTTCCAACTCTATGATGTGATGGTTCGTTCCTTTATTCACCTCAACTTTAGATGGAAGATCATCTTTGATCTCAAGGAATTTTAAGTCGTTCCCTTTGTTCAAGATATCGATCTTGATCCACATTGTGCTCCCTTCGTAGAGGTCCACTTCCTCGACTTCCCTTGATACCTCCAGGTTTATATTTTCAGGGGGGTAACCTTTCAGACTCACGGCTAATACGGATAGGCCGGCTATAGCTCCGATGAATAGGACCCAACTGTTGAACACGGAGCCGAATACCAGCGAGAATATGATCAAACCTATCAGATAAGCCGTGTATCTAGATCTCATTCATTTCACTTTTGGAACTGGTATATTTTCGAGTATAT
Source organism: Candidatus Saliniplasma halalkaliphilum (assembly GCA_019594235.1). Classification (GTDB taxonomy): domain Archaea; phylum Thermoplasmatota; class Thermoplasmata; order Halarchaeoplasmatales; family Halarchaeoplasmataceae; genus Saliniplasma; species Saliniplasma halalkaliphilum. The sequence goes on from JAFDTG010000064.1 coordinate 1,675, forward strand.
TTTCTATAATATCTTTGGGATTGACTCCCTTTATGGCGGGGCCCGGTTTAAGGACCAATCTATGTGATAATCCTTCTTTTGCTATGAACTTTACATCATCGGGCACGACAAAATCTCTACCTCGAAGTGCAGCGTTGGCCATGGATAATTTCATCAATGCCAAACTACCACGAGGACTAGATCCAACTTCGACGTCTCTATTCTCACGGGTTTTCTGAACTATGGAAACTATGTATTTTTTGATATCGTCGTCCAAGTAAACTTCCTCAACGGACCTCTGCATATCGATTAAAGTATCAGGGTCTATCACCCTAGAAACATCGACGTCATCTCTCTTCCTATCTTTCCTTCTTTTCAATATCTCGACTTCTTCTTTTTTACTGGGATAACCTATCTCTAAGCGCAGCATGAACCTGTCAACCTGAGCCTCTGGAAGGGGATAGGTTCCTTCGTACTCGATGGGATTCTGGGTGGCGATCACTATGAACGGTTCTTTGAGTTTGTAGGTCTCTCCTTCCAGTGTTGTCTGTTTCTCCTGCATAGCTTCTAAAAGAGCAGCCTGGGTCTTTGGAGGTGCCCTGTTCACTTCATCAGCCAGCAGTATGTTCGTGAATATCGGTCCCTTCCTCATCTTGAACTGGCTGGTGTTCCTGTCATATATTGAAGAACCGGTTATATCCGCTGGCAGCAGATCGGGAGTGAACTGTATCCTTTTGAAATCGCATCCCAGCGTATCTGCGAAACAGTTTGACAATAGTGTTTTGGCCAAACCTGGAAAATCTTCGAAAAGGATGTTCCCGCTGGAAAGTATACCTAAAAAAGTTTTCTCCAAAACACTCCTTTTACCGACTATGACTTTACTCACTTCATCTATGAGCGAGTCTCCTATACGTGATATCTCTTCTATTTTCAATTCCATTCCTCCATTTTTTTGATCAATCGTTCTATCTTTCTTTTGTAATCTTTATCTTCTTTTATAGCTCTGAACAATACCTTCTTTGAAACATCTTCATCCAAATTTTGTAACACTTTCTTTAGACTTTTGCCTTTCAAAACGAAACTGCTTATTTCTTCGTCCCCTACCACTTTCTTCAACTTTGACGGGTTATCGAATAAAAATTTAATCTCAGATTCGTTCAGATTCCTCTTATCCATCATCTTTTTGATGAATTCATCTATCAACTTCTCTTCAAGGATAGCTTGACTCAATTCCTTCCCCTTAAAAGCACTTTTAGCAACATCCGAAGTCCTAGAGATCTTCAAATGGACTATATCATCGAGTTTATTCTTCCTCTCCCACTTATCGAGTTTTTCACTTTTTCCGTACAATTTGAAGAAAATGTTTAACCCTACCAAACCGAGGATGATCAACCCAACGATCCACTGCCCCGGATTTCCTATGAGGAACATGAACACAAGAAGTACGAAGATTATGAGGATCTGTAACTTTGTGATACCCTCCATATTCTTGAACATTTTAAGATCAAAACCCACGGACTCTGTTTCTGGTGGGTCGGAGATGATGGATACATGGGAATTTCTATTTTCCTTACCGCTCATGAACTACCCCCACCGAGTTCGTTTTTTAGGTCTTCAAGATCATTTATAGCCTTTTTCCTGTCCTCTTTATCAAGTTCGTGGAAACTGTATCTGCCCTTCTCGAACAGTTCGGTCAAACTGGATATTGTACCATCCGATACATTCAACTCCTTTATGGTTTTCGATTTCAGCTCCCTAGGAGTCATAAATTCATCGTTCGATACCCCTTCATCCTCTAGGATGTAGCACATATTTTGATAACAGCGGATAACGGTGGACTTTACGTCTTTACCTTGGTACAAGCTCCGTATAGCTTCATCCACGGTGGAAGACAGGTTCCCTTCGTACTCATCTTCCTCATCCTTGGAGACATCGGATATCAATATATCTTTTAGTTTCACAGCTGTAAAAACAACCAGGAAAGAACTTGATAGAATCCCAAGTATCAACAATCCCATGTTTTTAGATAATGTGTCAAAAACCCCTCCTCCGAAAGAAACACCGCTGAAAAGACCATCGGGTAATGACAACGATGCGATCATCTCCGCGGAAAAAAGGTAGGTTATAGTGATAAATATGATGGTTAAGATACCCAACCCCTGCAGTATAGTCCCTCTTTTAGTTCCGTGTTGAAAATAGGAAACTGCCAGTATAGAAACAAGAAATATGATTATACTGAAGTAGATCAATCTCCAAGCATCCCTATCTAAGGTAAAACCTGATCGAACATCCCCGCTCCCTTCCTCTTCGATCCCGAATTCCGTATGTGCCGTCCTTTCAGTGGCTCTTGGAAGTAGATATATCACATTACCTATCAACCAACAACCTATGAAGACTGTTACGATGGCGATCGTCAATAACGTATGTTTCTTCAGATGTTCCACCTGTTAAATATCATTAACCTGATGCCCTTTTTAAAACTTTCTCGATTGAGAATCAACTTTAAAACATCTCTTCTAATTCCCTCTTTAACTTTTTAAACTCCCTCAGAACCCTTTCCCTATCCTCCTCTTCTAAGGTGTGAGTGCTGTACCTAGCTTCTTCAAAAGTCTCAGTGATATCGCCTATAACTTTAGTATTTATATCAAAGGTCCTGATGGCTAAGTATTCTAACTCACGTGGAGTCATCGAGTCCTTGTTTCTAACCCCACCCCTTTCAAACAGACTACACATCTCTTTATAGACCCTGATGATGACTTCTCTGATATCATCCCCCCTACTGAGCTCTTCCACAGCTTTGCCCACCGTTTCCGTTATACTATCTACGACTTCTTTCTTTTCTTCATCACCTTCTAAAATCAACGAATCGTCGATGATCTCCTTGGAGGGAGTGCTTGTAAATGCGTTTATAGAGATGATTATCAGGATAAGTAGAACGATGCCCAGGAACGTTATCAACCCTATGGTTATCCCCCTCACATATAATGCACCGAGATCCAGCCACTCTTGAATATTCCCTCTTCCCCGTAAGAGCGAAGGAACTCCTATATCCACATCTACGTAGAGCAGTATAGCAAGCCCCAAAGCAATTATGACCACGGCATAGAGTTTGCTGATCAACTCTGATTTTTTAACCACCATTAAGCTCATGATGGATCCAGCTAAAATCCCTATGACCAAAGCGAACAACGTGTTAAGTAAAAGTGAAAAAAGGTCGCTCCCTTCTATAACCCATCCCGTACCATCACCGTTAACATCGTTGACCGGTTCTTCATCGATCAATCCAAGATCCGGGATAGTTTGGATGATCCCACCGATAGTCCAGGAGGCCAGTAAGACCAATGTTATCGCTAGAACTATCTTGACCTTTCTCTCGATTTTTACTCACCTTTATTAAAATAATCTTGGGTCTTTATAAGTCTATTTCCCTTCAAATCCAAAAAAAGAAATAACAGCATCCTTTAAAATCATAGGTGAACATGGAAACATTGACCTTTTATCACCCGGGTAAGAAATTCCCCAGCTTATCCGTTACCGGAGAGAGATGCAGCAGAAACTGTAAACACTGCCAGGGTCATTTTCTTAAGAATATGGTCGACGTATCAACTCCGGAAAAATTAAAAAATGCTGCTGAAAAATTGTCTTCTGAAGGAGCTAAAGGGTTCTTACTATCAGGGGGTTTTGATGAAAAAGGGAGGGTCCCGCTGGACGGTTATTTCGAAGTGCTGAAACATATAAAACAGGATACGGACTTGTTGATCAACATCCACACCGGACTTCTGGACGAAGATACTGCTTTTGATCTTAAAATGGCTGACATCGACGTAGTTTCTTTTGATATGATTGGTAGCCGTGAAACTATCGAAGAGGTGTACGGCTTGAACGCAGCACCTTCCGATTTCCAGCGAAGTTACGAATTGTTAAAACAAAGTGGTTTAGAGGTGGTCCCTCATATCACACTCGGACTTCACGCTGGACATATCGTCGGTGAATACAAAGCTCTTGAAATGGTCAGTGATTGTGATAAACTCATCGTAAATTCACTGGTCCCATCATTTTGGGGTCGATCCGTTTCCAAACTAGACATAATAGAATTTTTACAGACAGCCCGTGACAAAATCGATGCCGAGCTGGTTCTCGGTTGTATGAGGGAGAGAGGTAGGCATGAAATTGAGATCGAAGCTATCGAACTCGGCATCGATGGTATCGTACTTCCCTCCAGGAAAACCAAAGAGTGGTCTGAAAAGAGGTACGACATCCAGGTAAAAGAGGTGTGTTGTTCTTTTTGATCACTTGTAAATAGCCCCTTCCGAGTGTTTCTTCTTTATAGGATGAAGAGTTACAGCCCATGCAGCTTGGGATATCACGAACGCCATAAATACCGTGGACAGAAGGTTGTTGATGTGACTCGGTATAATATAACTGACCTCGTAACTAAACCTGACCATTTCATCACTATGCGTTACTATGTAATACTCCTCAAAATCCATATTTGGCATCTGGAATGTAAAATCATCACCTATACCAAATTCAGTTTCGAGATTAAGTCGCTCTCCTGGACCGTATTCATCTTTTCCAGGGTTGTAAATTCTTTTTGGTATTATATAAACGTCGACATGGTCACCTTGGGTAAAGTCTCCTCCTCCAACTATCTCCAGCTTTACTTCGTTCGCTCTTAGGAAGTCAAATCTTCCACGAGAAGTAAATTCAACGACGTAGGAAGTCACCAATTCAGATTCACCCTCGAACCTGTTGACCTCTTCAATTTGTTCTGAAAAGAAAGGTACGAAAGCAACGGCGAAAGCGATCAAAGCAACTATTATGATCGTAAATGCTTTTTTCATGGACCTATCCGCCATCAAAAATTTAGCACTTTCACTATCCCGTTTTTTGATCTCGATCAGTCTGAATGCGATTGATTCCAAGGATAAAATGAATATCCAAATGAGAGCTGCGAGTAAGGCCCAAAAGATCGGAAGATAGAAGGGATTGAGCATAGCTCCCCTTATGTAGACTAAAAAAATGAAGATGGCTATGATACCTACTGTTTGAATTATATACGCAAACCTTTCTAACCTTTTAAGACCGGCAAGTTTATAGGTCCCTTCCAATCGGTCGTAATCTCCTTTCATAGACTCACCCTAAATATTTTATTAATACTATAATCACGTATTCATTTATAGGAGTTTCGCTCTATATTTAGAAATTATAAAAGGTGCTGCGAATTCAGGAACCGTCATTTTTTCGTCGAATTCTATATACTCACCACCTACTTTGATCTCGTTCAGTTCCGGTAATTTCTTCATGACCAATTCCTTTTTATCGGTGGATAGACATTTCGGTATGGCTTTTTCAAGGGGATCGAAATCAGCGAATTCGTTGATATTTATGGGAGTAACTTCTAGAAATGACCCTCCATGTATGGAAGTGGGAAGTCTGATCAACCTTTTGATATCCCCGGTAACCGGTTCATCCGTGGTACCTATTATCTGGGAACCTATCTCTCTGATATTCTTTTCATCCAAAACTCCCTCGATGATGCCTTTGAAACTATTGACGTTGACTTTTCCTTGTTCTGGAAATATATCTAACGTTCCTTCTTCTTTGACTCTCTTCCATTTTTCTTTATCATAAAGTTCCTTATAAAGCCCATCGGCTGTAGAATCACCGATCTTATGCTTCTCCTTCATCTCTTTTAAAACGGAGTCCCTTTCCATCTTTGACCATCTTTCAAGGAGCTGGATAGTCAATTTTCTCATTTTTTTACCCCACCCTCCAACATCTTCACCAGGAAGTTTCGGACTTTTTGCGATCTTTTTGAACTCCATAAAGCTATCAACTTCGATATCTTCAGAAGGAAGTATCTCTGTCACATCCAACCCTATACCTGTAATATAATCAACCACTTCTCTTCTAGCTTGGCTGGACATGTTCAAAACTTTTTTACTCCTGATATGGATGTGGTACCCTCGATGACCTGAAAAGTAGAGATGTAGTTCGTCCTCATCGAAACCGAAATCACCCATCAAAAAATCGTGTATCAGCAATCGTGTTTTCTTCCTGACCTCTTCGAGCTGTTCCGGATAACTCAATACATCGCCTCCTGGGAGATGGTCGGCATCCAAGTCGAATACTAAATCCGCTCCGAGCCACTCTTTATTTTTCATAGGAACTTTTGGGTCGGAATAATAGGCCGTGGAATAATATGCGTGGAGCGGAGTCTTTTTTATCAGAAACTCAGATGCCTCTTTTTTAGTCGAGAACGCAACGGGCCTATGCATCCCTTTTCCACCCATGTAAACGAAGGCGAACTCTCTTCTAGTGAACCTGTATGGCAGGTACAGATCCAAACTGCTGTAATGATCCCTTAGAACCCTCGATAAGAACCGCCTAGTTTTGATTTCTGAATCCACGGCATCCAATCTTTAAAGGGTATAATAGGTTTTACTGATTTTGAGAGAAAAATGATTTATAAAGTGATTTGATTTAGTGTAGAAGTTAATATGTCTCCGCTGTACAAGGGACTGCTATGGTTCGTTCCAGGACTTATCATCCTTCTAGTTATATCATTTATAATATTTGACGAAGACGGTAAGATGGATTTAAGAGGTTTAAAACATACCCTATGGAAAGCTAGGGGAGGGTTCCTGATACTTTTTATCGTGATGGCACTTTTACAAATTGAGAATTTTATACACGATATCCATCCACCGGGATTCAGGGTGACATGGGTCTTTTACAGCATTGAAGGTGTGGGTCACGTGGTCTGGTTGCAGCAAACTCTAGGAAACTTTTATTTGATCCATGCATCATCTATCTTTTACGTTCTTGGCCTGTCATATTTCGTTATTTTTGCTCCTCTCTTTTTTTTGTTAAGGTGTGAAATAGATTTCTTTAATCAGTTTTGTAAAGCTTTAGCTGTGAATTACATGTTCTTACTACCAGGATATTTATTATTACATGTGGTGGTTACTTCATATTATCGGCCTGGAGAAGTACAAGCACTTCTATACGATATTCCCCAGTACAATTCAATAGTTCTGTTAACGAATAGGCAGACAAACTGTTTCCCCAGTGGTCACACCAGCATACCACTGACTATAACCCTTATAGCCAGGTACAGAGCCAAGTTAAAGAACCTACAGATAATGGGTTTTGTTTTTGTGGCCCTCACAGTTTTCGTTATCATTTACCTAGGTATACACTGGTTGCTTGACATCCCTGCAGGTATCGCCGTAGCAGTATTTGCATATTGGTCCACTTCTAACGATAAATTCGACTGGCTTTTTAACAGGGTTACAGATCCCTTTGAAAGA
>JAFDTG010000100.1 GCA_019594235.1 Candidatus Saliniplasma halalkaliphilum
AGGCCTCTATCGGATTGAATACGAGGATATTTCTTCTAGATAACTCTTTTAGGAGGGTTCTTTCTCTTGAGGAGATTCCATAACTCATTAGTCTAACCTCTCAATATTTGAGATAATAAGAGGTTAAGTTATATATGATTTTTGGCAGTATGAGAAGAGATATTTTGTTCGATAATAGGTAGGAAATGAACTTGTTGGCTTGTCTTTTTTTTAGAAATGGTTTGAAGGGAGAGTTCATCTTTCAGAAAAACTCCGTTTACGAGGGGATGATATTTCCTTTGAACAGATCAACATCTATCTAGGTTCCGCTTTTTCTTGTATCAATAGTGAACTTGTTTCTTGTCTGTTTGCTTATTTCTTGCAAAGGACCATGAAACTAGATATCGGCGTGTAAGCATCTTCAGAGAACTCTTCTTTGATAAAGCCACATTCGATATCTATATTCTTGAATTCTTTCAAGGTTTTTGTCTCATGTCGGAGTTCTGCGGATGAAACTAAATAATTCGAAGATAAGAAAGTGGGTTCATAAGACCTAAAATTATTTAATCGAGGCTTCAGTTTGACTTAGATGAAAATAGGGTGGAAAGATGCTGATTTTAACTGAAGAAGAGATCCTTCGAGCCGTTGAATTAGAGGAGATAGTCGATGTTATTGAGGGATCTATGAAGTTGTATGAAACTGGAGATTATGATATGCCGACTCGCCTTCACATGGATTATGATGAAAATACATTACTACTGATGCCCTGTTCTGCTGAAAAAAGAGTCGGTACCAAATTACTGACCCTTACTCCTGATAATGAGGAAAGGAACTTGCCGGTGATCCAAGGATGCTTTGTATTGAATGATGCTGAAACGGGTGAGATCTTAGCTTTGATAGAGGCTTCTTCCTTGACTGCATTGAGAACAGGTGCGGTGGGTGGAGTCAGTATCAGACACATGACTCCAGAGGAAGTGAATTCTGTCGGCATAATCGGAGCAGGTGTTCAAGGTTTGCATCAAGCGATATATGCTTCCGAGATAAGGGATATCAAAGATATTTATGTCTTCGATATAGATCCTAAACAAGTTACAGATTTTACAGATGAATTATCTAAGAGAAAACCTAACATCAATATCCACACTGCAGGATCCAACGAGGAATTACTCCATAAATCGGATGTTATCATCACAACCACAACGGCCAATAAACCGGTTTTACCAGACCATAAAAAAGCCTTTAAAGGGAAGCATGTGATCGGCATCGGTTCATACAAACCCGATATGAGAGAATTCCCAGAGGCCATTTATGATGAGGTTGATGATGTCTTTATTGATACCGAAGACGCATTCAAAGAAACCGGTGATCTGATACATCCATTAGAACAGGGATGGATAAATAAAAACCAAGTACACACTATCGGTAAATTGATCGATGGACAGTTGAGTATCAACAAAAAAGGGACGACCTTCTTCAAATCTGTAGGGATGGCTCTCTTCGATCTTGTAGTAGCTAATCTGGTTTACGATAATGCCTTTGAAAAAGGGATCGGACAAAAATTAGATTTTTGATATGTTGTCCTCTATTTATTTTTATCAAGTTTTCTCTCGATCTCTTCAGATGTTGGAGTGGCTGATAATCCCCCGAGAGCAGTACAACTCAATTCTCTAGGTATACTTTTTCCAACCTTATCCATAGCGATTATGACTTCTTGAAGAGGGACGACCGGATCAAAATCGGCCAGAGCCATATTTGCGGAGATAAGAGCATTACTAGCCGCCATTACATTTTTACCCAAACATGGAACTTCTACTCGATTCGCCACAGGATCACATGTCATACCAAAGATATTCTGAAGAGCTATCGATGAAGCGTTAACAGCTTGATTCAAAGATCCATCCACTAAAGAAACTAGAGCGGCAGCAGCCATACCTGATGCAGCTCCACATTCTGCTTGACATCCACACACCTCTGCTGAAAAGGTAGATCCATTTGCTATGAATACGCCTATCAATCCAGCAGCTAGCATAGCTTGGACCTGCCTTTCGATCGAAGCTCCGATCGATCTAGCTGCCCCCAGTACTGCTCCAGGTAGAGTACCACATGCACCAGCTGTTGGAGCAGCGACTATCACACCCATGGAGCTCTTCATCTCCATCATCGCTGTTGTGTATAATGTCATGTGATTCAATAGATCTCCGGATAATAACTGATCGCTTCTCATCTTTTCTAAAAATTGTCCGGATTGACATCCCAGGATCCTGTCCTCGTATTCCGTTCCCTCCAATCCTTTATCGATGGAACGGTGCATGACTTCGATGATATCTTTCATCATATCAAAGACTTCACTTTTTGTTATATCTCCCCTTGATCTCTCGTATTCGATAGCTAGTTCATATAACTCCAGATCTTTATCTTCATTATATCGTAACATCTCTTCGCTGTTGTTGAAGGGAACTTTCAGATTCTTTCTAGAGAGAACTGGAAGGACCGGTGATATCTGTTTTACAGAAGTTATTTTGAAATCACTCTTTAAATTTTCTAAAATTTTCTTTTCTAGAAAATGTTGAGACTTGATCTCGATCAGATTTGTATTGTTTGAGTCTCTGATCATCATCGAATCGTATTGGATGATGTCTCTAAGGTGACTTTTTATCAGATCTGGATCCTCCTCAGTCCAGATTAGAGTTTCATAATAATCTCCTTCGATGGATAAAGAGATATCGTCTATCTCGATGATCTTTATCATCCCTCCCCCTGTCGAAAGAGCGATCAAGGTGTGTTTTTCATCTGAATTTTCGAGTATCAGCTTGTATTTATTTGGATGTTCATCACCGATGTCCGCTTCTCTCATCTCGATGTCTATCCCAGCATCTTTTATCGCTTGAGCGGAATCAACCAGTCTTTCGTCCCGTGCATCGTATCCTAATAGGCCTCCGAATAAGCCCATGTCAGAACCCTGGTTAGTATGAGTTGTTGCTAAAGAACCGTTAGGATCGAATTCGAAGGTTACTTTCCGTATATCTCCATCCATCATATCTCTTGCTATCCTTCCGATCCGAAGAGCAGCTACACAATGAGAGCTAGAAGGTCCTCTCATTATGGGTCCGATCACATCGTTAAAAATACTCGGATGATTTGAGGCGGAGGATATACTATTTTCTTCGTTATCTGTATCAGAACCTTCCATTATAGGACCCCATCATTTTTTTAAACTGTATAATTTTCCAAAAAATAACGTTTCGTCTACTTATAAATTTGGCTTTATCAGTGGAACGATCGTTTCGTATGTGAAATTTAGAGAGGTGAGAGCAAGGATCCTACAAGTTCAGACGAATATCATACTGGGTATTTCAACGGATCCGATGCCGTTAAATGGAGGAAAAAGCTGAAGAGGATCATGGAGATGGTAAAGAGATATGTAGAAGACGAGGAGTGATCATGGATCAGACCGTATATTTACGATCCAAGGTTTGAAGACCAAGAAGGAGGACTGCCGACTTTCTCGCGGAAACAAGTTTCCACTAACTCACAAGCAGGGCTTGTTCGTTCTCGGGAACTCACTATGTTCGCTCCCTTTCATCCGCAGTGTTGAACGAGGATGATAGGACAATGTCCTGATTCATCCTCAGAAGCAAAGCTTTACATGGAATAAAATTCCATGAATCACAGGAAAGGGCCCTTTCCTGTTAGATCCTGCGGATTCCCCACCCTTATTCGTTCGAGAAAGGTTTTGGTGGAGGACTGCCAACTTACCCCACCCGTCCTCCCCTCGAGGAACATAGCTCCTCTACGCCCTCGGAAGCTACGCTTCCTGCGGACTGTGCTGGCTCGAACGCGTTGGAACTAGTTCCACTGGGTCACAAATTGTAAATTTGTTCCCACTCCCTTCTCGCCTGCTCGGGGAGGAAAGGTTTTGATCGGATGGTTAATGAGAAATTATGAAAGGCGGCATTTCTAATTATCAACTATGGCTAGGTATTAGAGAAGTTGATTGTCTAGGTGATGTATGAATTGCTGTTGTTGATAACGGATGGTGGAGAGTAGTGGGACTATTTAGGGCAATAAACTTCTCCTGTAAATTTAATAGTGTTTACTTATATGCAATATACATGCCGCTCTTCAGATTAGACTCGGAAGTAGACTCTTTGACAGAGATACAGAGTATCGATTTCAGTGAAAAATATGCCGAAAAGGATCTTCAGGATTGGATCGAAAAAAATTCTGAGATCATATATGAGGATGAACCAGTCTTGATAATCGGGAGAGAAGTCGTGACCGATACGGGACACTCTATTGATTTACTCGGAATAGATAGGAACGGTTATCCTGTGGTGATAGAGTTGAAAGCCACTAGGACTCCTAGAAAAGTCATATCTCAGACGCTGGATTATGCCTCTTGGGTCGGCACTTTGAACGACGAAGAATTGATTGATATAGGTGAAGAGTATATCGTGGAAAACTCAGAGTATGATAGCTTCGGAGAAGCTTTCAATGACACCTTTTCCGGAGAAGATATCGACTTCTTAGAGAAACTTCTTAAAGAAAAACATTTCAACTCAATAAGAAGATTGGTAATAATAGCGGAGGATGCTGATCGAAGAACCGTAAGAATGGCAAAGGAGTTAGACGCGAATGGAAGCATCATCTCATTGATATCCTATACATATTACTTGCAGGATGGAAGAGAATTTTTGAACTTCGAGACGGTTTTCAAAAGTATATCTCCAGAAGTTGAAATTGGCGAATCTATACAATCTCTAAGAGCCAAAGTATTGGAGGAAAAAGATTCTATTGAAGTGTTTGACCACTTTCACAAATTGTTGGCAGAATTGGACGAATTCATGGTAGAAGCGGGAAAAAGAGGAACAGGTTATAAGGTCAAAAAAGATAACAAATTGTACAGTTATATGAATCTCTTCCCATTGAAAAAAGATTGCAAGGTCGGGGTGTACATTTATCTCAATAATTTCCC
>JAFDTG010000053.1 GCA_019594235.1 Candidatus Saliniplasma halalkaliphilum
AAGCCTGAAAATGAATTTCAAAACCCTTTCTTATTTTCTTATATATTTTTACACTAGTCTAAAGAGTCCATATCTTTTTTTGCTAACATCGCTACGATGCGGTCTATAGATTCAACAAATTCTTCTTCGTTCTGCATCACCGTGTATTTGTTCTCTTTTATCTCTTCTTTTAATTTAGTATAAAATTCATTTGACATATCGTTAGATTCCAGCACATCTATAATTCGTTCCATAGATTCCAAAAGCCTTAGAGGACCATACAGTTTAGGTTCATCTACCAGTCCCCTCGCTGATGATGACATGTAACACAACAGATCAAAAAAAATTGGTTTGTCATTCATCTTTCCACCCCACCCATTCAGTTAGTTCATCCAATTCTTTTTTTGGAGGAGGAGTTGGTATCTTATCAGGCTTACCGATAGTTAAAATCAACTCAGGTATATGATTTTCTGGAAGATCAAGGATTTCTTTAATAGCTATCTTATTGAAAGAGCCAATATAACATGTCCCTAACCCCATATAACTTGCTTGAAGACATACATTTTGGGCGGCGATAGCTATATCCATTTTACTTAGGACTTCTTTGGAAAGCTGACCACCTTTGTTCTCTGCCTCTACCGTATCGAGACATATCACAAATATGACAGGCGGGTCTGAAAGGAGTCCAGGTGAGAATTTTTTTATCGATTCTAATTTACTACCCTTGACCACATATATACGCCATGCTTGTATATTACTACCGCTTGGTGCCCATCTAGCAGCTTCTAAAAGTGTTGTAACTTGCTCTTTAGATAGATCCTCATCTTTAAAATCTCTAATACTTCTTCTTTCTTTTATCACATCTAATAATTTTTCCATGGATAACACCTTTTATTTTTCAAATCAATTTTCGTTCTGTTTTAGTCAGCTCTTCGTGACCCCTTTCAGTCACTAAAAGCATGTCTTCGACTCTTGCACCACCTATACCTTCTTTGTATACCCCGGGTTCTACAGTCACTACCATCCCGGGTTTCAATTCGATTTCCTGTTTCTCATCAATGATCGGAGCTTCATGGATATCATATCCAAGTCCATGGCCTGTTAAATGAGGGAAATAATCCGACAACCCGTACTCTTCAAACACTTCGACGGCTCTCTCGTGGACCTCTTTTGCTTTTACACCTGGTCTCACTTTCTTTTTGGCTTCTTTTTGGGCTTCATAAGCGGCATCGAAGAAATCTATTTGCTTTTTACTAAGTTCACCAACAGTGAATGTTCTAGTTATATCAGTACAGTATCCCTGCCATATCAAACCCATATCAACGAGTATCAATTCACTTTTTTTGAATTTTTTATCGGTGGATGTTCTATGGGGTAACCATGAATTTTTACCTGACATGGCGAAAGGTTCAAAAGAATAGGTTTCACCGCCTTTTAGATCCATCAACATCTTGGCTTTTGCTGTAAGGTCCTTCTCTTTCATACCTATTTCAGCAGCATCTATAATTTCTGTCATCACTTCGCTGATGGCAAGAGCACCCCCTCTAATCAGTTCCTGTTCTGCTGGACTCTTGATGATCCTCAATGAATCTATGAGTGGTTGAACGTCAGAGAATCGGCAACCTATATTTTCTTTTATGTTCTTTAACCTTGAATTGAATATGGTTTCAGATTCAATACCGATGTTATCTATTGAATTATATTCTTCACCAATAATATCCTTATATTTCTTCATAGGGTTGTCTGGTATCTCATAGATATCGGAAGGATCTATCCAGCATTCATTTTCCACTGCTTTTTTATCTAATTTCGGTACCATGTGAACTAATCCATCTTGAGTAATAAATAAAATGGAGAAACTAGTCGTATTCTGTCTCCATCCTGCGAGGTATCTAACGTTGCTCCTCTCATAGAGTATTGCAAGACCGATACCTTCCTTCTCCATCTTTTCTCTCAGCCTGTCAACTCTTGCTTCGTAGTCAAGGCTGTTCATCCCTTCATTCATCATATTTACCCCTGCAGCTCAGATTTTTTCTCCGGATTCAACATGAATACTTTCTTTGGAACTCTAGATTCCATGGAAGAGTTTGCTGTAGTGGTCAATCTGATAACCAGTCCACTGTCAGTCAATTCTCTCAGTTTTTCTTCAAACTCATCTTCACTCATGTCCACTTTCTTCTTGAGCTCGCTTTTTGATATACGTGGGTTCTCATCTATGATTTTTACAAGGTCTAAGGAACCTTTTTCTAAATCTCCTAAAACTTTTTTATTCATCTTTATCAATCCCCAACAATTTTTCAACTGGAGTGTAATCCACATCGAATCCAAAATATCTTGGACCAAATGTTTCAATACCTTCAGGGGTCCTCATGTTCTTATGTGCGGGCATAGCGATCATTTTTACTCTGTATCCGTATCTTATCAGATCTGTCCTTATCGGTTCTCCCGTTTCTGGATCAAGCAGTGCTATCATATCGGGTGGTAGACATTTTATTTCACCGTCGATCTTTGCTACTAACCATTCATTCTGGAATTCTAGATATGCATCCTGACCTTCATATTCTTCGATACCTTCAAGTGTTACTCGACCCATCGAGAATCCGTGTGTTGTTTCAGAACCAAAATCACGATCAATATCCATCACTTTTCCTGTGAATATGTGAGCACCTGGGATTCCTCTATCACTTTTCAAGAATTCAAGAATGCTTTCGATCGGATCATCATGTTTTCTTCGGGCTTCCATCACAGTTTTTCCTAGATTCCACGCCAAACTCTGAGAATGTAGGACACCGGTTTCTTTCAATTCTTTTCCCGTCATAGGATAACACCCTATCCATGAAATACCCCCATATTTCATGGCAATGTTTCTTACAATGTCTTCTGCGACTTTATTTTTTTCGCCCATATCTACGACACAGCAGTGATGATGATCGTCTATTGTGACCACGGGAGTTGCAGGAACACCTTGTGTAGCAAATGTCGTCATCTGCAACTCAGGGAATGCCCTGTTCATGCCATCTACGTCGATCACAGGAAGGCCTAACTCGCCTCCAACCGCATACCCTATAGGTGAATTCACTCCACCGCATTCTATCGGGAACGTAGCTTCAATAGGTCTATCTAAGTATCTCTCCATTTCATAGAATATCTTTTTAGTGTTTTCTTTTGCTGGAGGTTTTTCTGTTAAGACTATCGGAGCACCTAGTGTAGCCGCACAAGCCAACTGTATTTCATCTGGTATCACTTCTGGCTGAACCATCACTATGTCCTTATCTTCATCAAGTACATTCTTAGCCCATTTCAAACCTATTTCAGGGTCCCCACCACCACCTGTAGCGAGGATGTTGGCGCCCAATGTTATCTCTTCTATAGCTCTTCCATCTATTACTTGATAGTCCGATTCGGAAATACCCCATTCATCTATTATTTTATATGGATCCTTTTTTTCATATTCTCTTGTCATATCAATCACCTCCTTCCCTAATTCCTTTAAATTCTGATTTTACTTTAACTCGGATTTTTTCTCTTTTACCCGGCATATATGAGAACGGTACTTCTTGTATATCTAAAACAACTGCCTTTTCAGGGTCACCACCGTTCTTTTCCACGTTTTCTTTGGCCATCTCGATGGTTTCATCAATGGCTTCTTGTCTATCTCGGTTTTCAAGGTCGACTACGTTCTCTGCATATGCCGCTATCTCAGCCAAAGTCGCACCTAAAGCCCCAGCTACTTCTGAATGTTCTGGTTGATAGGTTTTACTGGCACCTTTAAATTTCTTGGGTACAACTGTCGATCCACCACCGACCAAGATCACCGGTATATCTTCTGGATCTGTCTTCATCTCATCTATTGTTTTCTCTATCCTTTCTTTGATCATATTCCATGCTTCGTCTACTATCTTTTTAGGGATATTTTTTGCTTTTTCAGGATGAGTCGCATATGGTGTGCTGAATATAGCCAGGTCCTCATGGAGTCTACCTTTTGCCACTCCGATATCATGCACTGTTGTCATAGGTCCTCCATATGATTTTGCTAATTGCTGAAGATCCAGGGCTACACTTTCAGGCCCTAGTTTCTTTGCAGATTCTCCATCCGTAGTTATTATCGTCCCACCTCCTAAAGGTATAGAAGTTAGATCGGGTGCCCTGATATTAGTTTTAACTCCCCCGATATCCACGGTCATCATAGACTCCCTGGGGAATCCATCCACCATGTAACCGATATCCGTGGAGGTTCCACCTACATCGACCAATGCTCCATTTTTGATGTTCGTTAAGAAAACAGCCCCTCTAATACTAGCTGCTGGACCGCTAGCTAAAGTAAAAATCGGATAATCCGTAGCTTGGTCAGCCTTGATAACACTGCCGTCGTTCTGCATAATAAAAAGTTCTGCCTCTATGTCTCTGCTCTCCATAGCATCTTTAATCGCCTTAATAGCCCGGTTCATCACCGATATCACTGAAGCATTGAGTATAGCCGAATTCTCTCTTTCTAGAAGAGATATTGTTGATATTTCTCCAGATAATGTTATTGGTACATCTTCTCCAACCTCTTCTTTGATAATTTCAGCTACGCGTATCTCTTGATCAGAACGAACTGGAGAAAACACACCCGTGACCGCAAAAGTATCTACATTGTCACTCATATCTCTTACTTTTTCTCTGACCAATTCTTCATCTAATTCGGATATTGGTTCACCATTGTAATTGTAACCTCCTGGTATCATTGCAACATTTTTCTTTCCACCTAAAGCCTCTTTAAGATCTTCAGGCCATCCCGTCAGTGGAGGAATAGCCGATCCAGTAGGTAAAGCTAGTCTAATGATTCCAACTTTATCTAATCCTTTCCTTTCGATTATAGCGTTAGTGGTGTGTGTCGTACTAAGGGTAATCAACCCGATTGATTCCGGCTTCACACCACTTTTTTCCAACAGATGGTCTATTACATCAATAGTTCCGGTCGTCACATCACTTGTAGTTCTATCTTTTGTTTTTGCAACAACTTCATCATCTAAAACAAGTACACCGTCTGTAAAAGTTCCACCCACATCGATACCTATCCTATATTTTCCTTGAAGACTCATACATATACACTCCTTATTCTATCAATAATTGATAGAGCTTTAATTTGTTTTTTATATTATAGATATGCTTTTTTAGCTATATAATTGTTAGGGGTGAATAACATAAATTATCCAAAAATATAATAAATTATATTATGGCATATAATATTGTATGCAGCACCACTGCCTGAACATGGGATATCCATCACATACTGTCTAAATAATATACATTAAATTTATATCCCTGTGTATTAAAATATACTGACCATAAATTATATATAAGTTCGGTAAACATATTATCATAAATCAGTGGAGGTATATCATATGAAGAAAAAAATTTTGTGGATAAATCCTGTGGGTGGTACAGATTATAACGAACCGATAAAAGAAGTTTTAGAAGAATGTAAGCAAAAGGACACAGATATTGAAGTAACATCGATCGCCGATAAAACGGGTCCAAGGCATGTCGAATATCATTTTTATGAAGATATGACTTTACTCCCTACACTAAAAAAGATAAAAGATGCTGAAAAGGACGGGTTCGATGCTTCTGTGATCGGGTGCTTCTATGACCCTGGATTACACACTGCTAGAGAGATCACTGAAGATATGATAGTTACTGCTCCTGCCGAATCCGGGATGAATATCGCTACCACATTGGGTCATAAATTCTCAATCATAGTTGGTAGGAAAAAATGGATACCACAGATGGAAAATAATGTTATCAAATATGGTTATAAAGACCGGTTAGCATCTTTCCGAACCGTTGGTCTAGGTGTCTTAGAATTCCACGAGGACGAGGATAAAACTGCAGAGATGATCACTAACGAAGCTCGAAAAGCCGTCGAAGAGGATAATGCTGAAGTTATAATCTTGGGCTGTACTATTCAGTTCGGATTCTACAAAGAACTACAAAAGGAACTCGGAGTTCCAGTGATTGATTCTGTTGTGGCTCCTTTCAAGTACGCTGAGTTCTTAGCTGAACTTAAAAACAGGTTCGGATGGAAGCAGAGTAAGATCGGTGGATACGAGTCGCCACCTCAGGAAGAGATGGATGCCTGGAAACTCGAAGAGGAATATCTGTAAAACTCTAATTGATGATGGGCCTTACCCAAGGTCCTATTTTTTATTTATATAGACTAAAGCCTGTCAAAGGATCCTCTGGATCCAAAATAAAAGTGCTCCTTCCTGTTATATAGGCTGAACCTGTTATTTCAGGTTTGACAACTGTAGTCCCCTGCCTTTTATCTGTATCCATTATTCTTCCACTGAATTCAGTTCCGATTATACTCTGGTACCGGTACTCTTCATCAACATCCAAAATTTCTTTGTGATGCAAAAGAGTCATCTTTGCACAAGTCCCAGTTCCGCATGGTGACCTGTCGATCGAACCGTCGGCAAAAACAACTATGTTTCGATCAACATCTTCTCTAGATTCATAAAACTCCAAAAGAGAAACTTCTTCTTTATTTCCTGTTAATGGATTTATAAAATCATTTTCTTCATTCAATCTATTTCTTAACTCGATACCGATCTTCTTTAAAATATCCAATTCATCGATATCTATAGTATAACCTAAATCTTTGACATCAACCAAACCAACTAAATTACCAGAATAAACCAAATCGATTTCCACATCTGATTTAATCTCCGTCATTTCTAATTCTATTTCTTTCTTCCCGATCACAAAAGAATCCACGTTCTTTACGCTCACTTCCTTCACTTTATCTGCTTCAATCCTAGCTCTGCATTCCACGATACCTGCTGGAGTTTCAATTTTGATCTTTTCCTTTTCTGGTAAAAAACTGGTTTCTATAAGAGCGGTAACTATTCCAATCGTGCCATGTCCACACATATCCAAGTATCCGGTGGTATGCATGAAGATCGCTCCCAGATCAGCTTCTGACATTTCGGTTTTCACCGGGATGGCTCCGAACATATCATCGTGTCCTCTAGGTTCTTTCATCAATAGTTCTCGGATGTCGTCGTACTTTTCAGCAAAGAGATCCCTCTGTTCAGCCACACTCCTTCCAAAAAAGGGAAATAAATTGATCCCACTGACAAGTATCCTTGTTGGTTCACCAGCGGTGTGCGTCTCTATTGTTTTTAGTTGGTAGTTTTTTTCCATATCCATACACTTCCTATATCACTTATCTCTTTGACCTGTTCTCACATTCAATTTCTTTCGATATACTTCAGGTTTTACCATCGATAACCAATCTATTTCTTTTCTCCGGTCTAAAACTTTTTGTTTATCTATCTCTATAAACAAAACATCTTCTTTTTTTTCCAACTCACCAATTGTTTCCCCACTTGGGTCTATCGCAACGGTTTTCCCACAATAATCATTTTTAGAATCAAGAGCGTTAACACCTAGGACATAAGCTTGGTTTTCAGATGCTCTAGCAGTGATCATCTGTTTCCATAATTTATCATATGGCTCCCGCCAGGCACTTGGGAATATTAGAAATTCTGCACCATTTAAAGCAGCTGACCGAGAAAACTCCGGAAAACCAAGGTCCGCACACAATCCCAACCCGATATTCCACCCTTTAATATCAAAAAGGCCTATAGAGGAACCGGGAGTGAAGAAATCTTTTTCTTTATCCCATAAATGAACTTTTCTGTAAGTATGAATGAGTTCACCATCATTTTGAAAAGTTAGCGCAGAACTGTAATAATTTCCTCTGGTTTTTTCAATCAGTCCTGCAACCACATGTACATCATATCCTTCAGCTAAATCCTTGAAAAATTGAATTTGTTTTTGAATTTCTTTCTCTTTTAGATTAGAGATCACTTCGTAATCGAATCCATGGATACATGATTCAGGGAAACATAGTATATCTGTATCTTTCAAATTCGATTTATTTAAGATATTATTAATTTTATTATAATATGATTCTAGACCGTCTTTATAATTCAATTGAACACATGCTGTCTTTAATTTATCTGACATATTATACTACCAATGCAAAATAAATAAAAAGGGTTTTTGGATTTATCGAAGTTCTTTCTCGAGTTTCTCCAATTCGGGGAAGTTCACTATCTTTCCCTCGTCCAACAGCTGTTTACCATCGAGCCATACAGAGGAACTAGAGCAAATACCATCGCAGTGTGAGGATGCTGGGATCCCACCTTCTTGTTCAGGTACAAGTTTAGAACCTACGTTACCAAGGCCCCATTCGGTACCTCCCCATATCCTCTCGTCCTCAACGATTTTACCGGTCAATTTGGCTCCTGGATTGAATCCATAGCTTATGTGTGCCAGTCGATACATGTTTTCATCGTCGAATTTTTCTAACCAATTTTTGAACTCTTGAGCTTCTCTGCCACCTTCGATCTTTACTGCTTTTCCTTTCTCTATGGTCAATTCGATAGGGTTGTCAAGCAATCCTATTGGAGGTACCAAAGAACCATCGAAGACTAATTTACCGTTGATAGACTCGAACTTGGGACTCCAACTTATCTGTCCAGGAAGCATGGAGGCCTTTCCTCTCATTATGTCTCCGGAATGGACTATCATATGCCTCTCAGGATGATTTTCGAATTCCAGATCTGTCCCAGCAGGAGTCGTGACCCTGATCTTTTTTGCTTCACCAGTGACTATAGCAACTTTCTTCAAAAATATCGCCAGTTTCGGCATGTCGACCCTTCCGATGGTTCTAACCATCATATCTGGAGTCATCTCTACAAGACAGATATATCGGATATCATCACTTGCCTCGATTACTTTATCGTATACCGTAGAATATAGGAGCCACTGTTCATTAAACTCGATCCAAACATCTGCTTCTTTCAATGCTCCAGCCAAGGTTTTCAGAGGAAGCATATCGTCTGCAGCTTTACCTACGCCTTCAGGGGTTGCATTCCAAATCACCATGGGTTTTCCACCGGCAGTAAAAACCTCTGAAGCGGTAGCCTTAACAACGTCTTCATTCGAGTTGGTATCAGCGGTGATCACTACGTTGTCACCTTCTTCAACTTCTAAAATATCTCTAACCAAAGTCCTTCCGGACTTTCCTAATTCAAAATCGTATGCCATTTTATCCACCACTATTGTGTATATAAATAGCACTCATCTGTTATTTATAATTTATGAAGATTTAATGAATATAGACTAAACAATTATCAATTTTGCCGTAAATGTGTTTTATTGCTATTATTCATATTATTGTCTAATAAGACTATCCAGATATAAGTATAATTAATTTAGTGATATAATAAAGTCTGTTTAATTAAAATAAAAATTTGAAAAGATTTTTTACGGAGCCAGTTTGTTTTGTTACTAAATCATTCTCGTTTATCTGAGAATTCCTCACTGATTTTTGTGACCAAGTTCCAAAGTTTTTCTACGGATTCGATTTCTATTTTTTCTGCAGGTGTGTGAACTCCTTTTAAAGTAGCACCGAAAGATATCATATCCATCTCCTCGTACTTTTGATTGATTATGCCTGTTTCTAACCCGGCGTGCATGGCTTCTACTTTTGGTTCGTCACCATGTAATTTATTAAAGGCTTCTTTAGAGATCTTTAGTATCTCTGAATCGGTATCAGGTTCCCAACCAGGATAGGCTTCATTTTCTTCAACTTTAGCTCCAAAATTTTCAGCAATTACTTTGATCCTGTCTCTATTGGATAAAAGTTCAGATTTTGAACTGCTCCTAGTCATCATAGTTATCTCAATTTCTCCATCGTCCTGTGATACAGTCGCAAGATTAGTCGAAGTCTTAACAAGACCAGGCACTTCTTGATTCATTGACAGAACGCCGTGTGGCAGTGCTAATATAAATTCTATAATCTTTTTGGAGTACTTTCCATTGATAACTTCAAGATCGTCAATATCTACCTTCTCAATCTCCAAAGTCATTTCATCCTCGACTGAACTGTACTCAGCTTTCACTTCAGAAAAAACCTTTTTCATACGTTCTATAATCTCTTCTTCATTCCCATCTATATTTATTACAGCACGAGAATAGCTGGGGATAGTGTTCCTTTTATTACCGCCTTCAATATGTTGAATTTTCAAGGTATTATCGTCTTTAATATCTCCGGTTTCGTACAGTATTCTGCTTAAAATCTTATTTGCATTTCCCCTTCCTTTATGTATATCCAATCCGGAGTGCCCTCCATTCAACCCGTCGATGATAACTTCATAAAAACTATCAGAATCCGTTTCTTCGAGTTTGACTGGCAACTTTATTAAAGTATCCCCAGAACCGGCACAGCCTATGATAAAAGTACCAAATTTTTCGCTGTCCAAGTTGATCAGAGTTTTCCCGTCGAAATAACCAGGTTTAATTCCCTTCGCCCCGTCTAGTCCTGTTTCCTCACTAACGGTAAATAGAAATTCCATAGGTCCATGGGTCAATTCATCGTTGGTCATCATGGCTAGTGATATAGCGATCCCGATACCGTTATCGGCTCCCAAGGTAGTCCCGTCAGCGGTGATCCAACCGTTTTCTTTCTTAACAGG
>JAFDTG010000061.1 GCA_019594235.1 Candidatus Saliniplasma halalkaliphilum
AGATAACCCGACCTGGAAAGAAACCATCATACTCGTACCGATAGCGACTCCTTCAGGTAGATTATGGAGTGCTATTCCGATGCTAAGGAGTATACCAGTTTTCAGATAACGACCCTTTTTTGTATTTCCATCTTTACTGAATGAGAAATGTCGGTGTGGGAACTTCATATCTAAAAATCCAATGATAAAAATACCTATCAATATACCGAATACTGCGCTGAAGATAGTACCCTCTTCTATAGCTTCAGGTATCAATTCCATAAAACTTATTGAAGCCATTATCCCTGCAGAGACGCCTAATAAAACACCTAATAATCTATTTTCTATCTTCCTTACAAATACAACAGCTAAACCTCCACCGGCTGTACCAATCACACCGCTCAATAGTCCAACGAGGGTTATCAAAAGTAGGTATCGCATATTTTATTCAACTCCATTTTTAAAGTTGTGATTTTCCATTTCTGAAAATGTTTAGGTATACCTCAATTATAAGGGTTTCGGTGTTTCCAATTAAAAAATCATGCCTTCTCTAACTCGATCCAAAATTTACTTCCCTCACCAAGTTCAGACTCCACACCCACTTCCCCATCCATCTTTTCTACACCCTTTTTAACGACAGCTAATCCCACACCAGTTCCTTCGTAAGATTCTATACCGTGTAATCTTTCAAAAACATCAAAGATGTTTTCCTGCTCCTCTTCTTTAATACCGATCCCGTTATCTTCTACGAATATCCGTACTTTATTGTTCACTTCTTTACTGTATATCTCTATTTTTGGATCATCTTCTACAAACTTTAAGGAGTTTGATATCAGATTTGTCAAAACCTGTTTCAAGATAGTCCTTTCGCCAATAACGTCAGGAATGTTAGATATCGTTATCTCAGCATTTTTCTTTTCAACTTCTCTGCTCAATTCATTATAGATTGTCTCTAATACATCATCTACATCTACACGTTTTAAAGAGATATCAGTACTAGTAAGTTTACTGTATTTCAAAAGATCATCGATTAACCTTTCCATTCGTTTTGAAGCTCCATCTATTCTATTTATATGGTTTCTACCTTCCTCATCCAATACATCCTCATGATCATCTAACAAAGCTCTGCTGAAGCCCTGAAGTGCTCTCAAAGGTGCTCTCAGGTCATGTGAAACCGAGTGTGTAAATGCTTTCAAGTACTCGTTCATCTCTTTTAATTCCCGTGTTCTTTCTTCAACAAGCTCTTCTAAATGATCTTTATATTCCTTTAACTCTTCCTTTGCTCTCTTCCTTTCAGTTATATCCATTATAGAGATCAGTGCTCTGGAATAATCCTCCTCGTGTCCTTTTGCGATAGTCCATTTGATGAATATATCTATCTTATTACCTTTTAAAGTCCGATTCTCCGACTCACCGCTGAATTCAACCTCTCCGTCTATAAGAGCATATAGCTGTCTTTTAAAAGACTCAAAAGCCTTTTCAGTAAAAACTTTCTCTAAATTTTCAACAAATTCTTCTTTACTTTTGGCCTCAAAGATTTCTAAAGTACTTTTATTTACATCAACTATTTTGACCAATTTAGCACATCTTTTTATTTCTTCTAGGTTTTCGTCAAAATAGCTTTTGACATCTTCTATACCTTGGTCTCTGAGATCCTCGATATATTGAAAAACACCTGATAAGTCCTCCTCCCACAGCGATATAGGTGAATATTCAAATAGTGTCCTGTATCTCCTTTCACTCTTTTTAAGATGTTCTTCGAATTCTACCCGTTGAATAGCCTCGGCTACGTGTGATGTAAGTAACTCTCCTATCTCGAGGTCGTCTTTGTCGTAAAAGTCCTCTTCTGTAGAGATTGTCTGAAATACTCCAAAATCACCTAGTGGAAAACTCATAGCTGAGAGGAACTCTTCTCGTTGTGGTTTCGCTTCCTCATTTTCTCTTAGATTCTTTATCAAATAAGACTCTTTATTCCTGAAAGTTTTACCATAGTAACCCTCATCGATCGAAAGATGTATACCTATATCCAATTTTTCATCGTTTGTCCGCTTTACGACAAGTTCTCCATCCTCGTATAACATAATAGTAGCATGGTAGAACTCTAAGATCTCCTTTGCTGTATTCAAAGCTAAATCGAATATTTTTTCTTTAGAATGACATTTCTCTAATTTTTCGGCTACTTTGTATAATTCTGTGATCTTTCTTCGGTTCTCTTTCAATTCTTTTTCGTGCTTTATCCTTTTTAGAGCTTCCGTAGCATTATATGTCAATAATTCAGCCAATTCAACATCCCGCTCATCAAAATCATCCTTTTTTGTGGATATTATTTGAAAAACACCCATGGATCCTATAGGTATAGTTATTCCCGAACGGTATATTTCGTTATCTGGTGCGGCCCTATCATCATTATGTATATCATTACTGACAAGGGTTTTTCCAGTACGGAATGACCTTCCAGCTAATCCGATCATCGGAAAAGTGTCTTCTAATTCTACGGGTTTATCAGTACTACTAGCTTTTATGATGAATTCCCCTCCATTAGCTATCTCAACTGAACAAAGGTTGAAATCTAAAATATTTTTAGTTGCGTGTACGATCAAATCATAAACCTCTTCTTCTTCAGTTATAGATTCAAGTCTTGCTGATAATCTATGAAGGTCTTTGATCTTATCTACAGTCACTTCTAATTTTTCCTGGGTTTCCTTTTTCTCCGTAATATCGGTTATGAACCCTTCGAAGGCGATCACATTGTCATCATTATCATAAACAGCTGTACCTTGTTCCCATACCCATTTCGTTTTACCGTCTATTGTAACGATAGGGTAAGAAACTTCAAAAGAGGAGCCATCCTGTATAGAATCTTGTATAATATCCCAAGTTCTTTTCCAATCCTCAGGATGGACTATCTTTTTACCCCAAATTTCATCTCCATCTTCAATCTCCGAAGCTGTATATCCAGTTAGTTCCTGGACTTCCCCCTTAACCATCTCCATGGGCCATCCTTTAGTGTTTTTACACCGATATACTATACCAGGGAGGTTATCTATGAGTGTGGAAAGTTCTCTACTAGTTTCTTTTCTAGCTCTTTCTGCTTCCACTTTTTCTGATATGTCTATGGAAAGTACAATGACCTTTTCTTCATCCTCATCAGGTAAAGGAACTATATTAGAAATAAAATACAAATCCCCTAGAGAATCTTCAAAATGGATGGTCTTGCCTTTTAATGCTTCTTTGATTTGAGATGCAAAGATATCAGCCTTATTAGAGGGGATCAAATCGTATAGATTTTTTCCGATTATTTCTTCGTGTGTATATCCTAAAAAGTCTAATTCTACTCCCTCACTAAAAAGTATGTTAAAATTCTTATCTACGATGTTCACGATCCCATTCGGAAGGTTTTTGGCGATCTTCTCGTAGATATCCCTTGTTTTCGATAATTCTTTTTCTGTTTCTTTATCCTCTATTTCATCGATTATCGCTTTGTATAAAATATCATAAAGGGTATCCGGATCTACTCCTTTCTGGATGTACCTATCTGTGCCATGATTAAATGCCTTTATTACTACTTCTTCACATCCCTTACCGGTCAATATGATAAAGGGGGTATCGTTTCCCTTTTTTCTAAGCTTTTTCAAGACCTCTATGCCACTTATTTCAGGCATCTTGTAATCGGATATGATCGCATCAAACTTTTCGTTCTCCGATAGTTCAATAGCTTTTGTACCTGACGTTTCTGTGAACACTTCTAAATCTTTATTTTTCTTTTTAAAAAAAATCTTAGATTGTTCAAGTATCTTCTTATCATCATCGACTATCAATATCTTCACTCAGACCACTTAAGGCTTCAATAGTGGAATGGATGTTAAATAGTTTACTAATTTGGATCACAAATATCTATATATTCTAATCAATATATTAATTATTACAAAAATATTAAATAATCATAATAACTTCCACATCCTCACTAAAATAGGTGATAAAACATGATGACATCGATTAACTTAACGAATATATTGATGCAGATCGATGATCCAGAGCTATTTGACGGTGTATGTGCAGGAGCATTTTGCTTCATTTGGATAATACCTGTGATCATCGGGATAATAATAGCATTCTGGATGTACAAAGATGCAGAAAAAAGAGATGAGAATGGGATACTTTGGCTTATAATCGGTCTTGTTCTAGGTATAATCGGATTGATAATCTGGTTAGTTATTAGACCTGATATGGCAGAAGTTGAACGTAAAAGACAGCAAAAACACCAGCAGTACCCACCACAACAACAATACCAACAACAGCAACCACCGCAGCAGCAGTATAAACAGCAACAACAGCCGCCACAGCAGCAACATAGACAGTGTCCAGCTTGCGGTAGCCAGATGCGTCATATAGATCAATATGATAAATGGTACTGTGACAACTGCCAGTCATACAAGTAAAAACCTTTCTTCTTTTTTTCTTTTTAACTTTTATTAAATGTTGAATTATCGTTAAAATCAGTTTTAGGAAGTAAAAAAATAAAGAAAAAAGAAATTGGTTTTTTTATTCGAAGTATGCCTTTACATCGTCCTTGAACAGATATACCAGTATAACTATACTGATGATCGTTCCGATCGGGAATCCCAGTAGACCGATAATTGCAAAAATTATCGCCACCATGCGGGCCCATCCCATACCTTTCCAAAGACCAAAAGCGATCACAAAATATAATAGCGCTATTATTCCGAATACTGCCCAACATACAATACCTACTTCCGGAAATATCTCAAAAGGCATTATGGCAGTAAACATCACTGGCATAGTGATATAAACTAAACCTTGTATTATGTAAAGAACAGCCAATATTGTTACCCCTGTTGGTCTTGCTTTAGGTCCTTGTCCACCTGGTGGTGGTGGAGGTTGTTGATATTCCATATTTTCATCCTCCTTTGGTAAATGTATTTAAACTATAAATATATTTGGCTAAAATCATTTATACCACATACTCAAAAACCGAGAATATCCATAAGAGCAAATAAAGGTAAAATTTATGTCATACTTCAATGCTATAACACTTGATGACCTACGGAATCGGAGATACGTCCTTGGTACGAGCTAATAAAATAGAGAAAGAGTGGGGTGTGGATGAGATATATCTGAAACTTGAAGGAGAAAATCCCACTGGTACACATAAAGACAGACTGGCTATCCAGCATGTCGACGACGCTATCATCAGGAATCATGATACCATCACCGTTGGGTCATGCGGAAATTACGGAATAGCTATGAGTTTCGTTTCTAGTAAATCTAAGCTAGACTGTAAAGTTTTCGTACCAAAAAAATATACTGGAAACAATATCAAAAAGATGAAAAAATACGGCAGTGAAGTTTTCAGAGTAGAAGGTGGTTACGAGGAGTCCGTTGAAAAGAGTAGAAAAATGGCTGAAAAAAATGGTTGGTACGATGCGAACCCTGGTAACAAAAATACACCCATATCCATGGTGGCCTATGTGGATATAGCTGAAGAGATCCAAGAAGACTTGAATGAAACACCGAAAACTATCTCGGTGCCTGTTGGCAACGGTACTACTCTAGCAGGGATACATCTTGGTTTCAGACTACTTTGGAGGAAAAATCGTTCGGAAGATATACCTATGATGCTGGCCGCCTCTAGCCGGGGAAATAACGCCATAATAGAAACCATCGAAAAAGATAGTAGAGAGGTATTAGAACTAAATGCGGAAGATATAGTCGAAACTAAAGTCAATGAACCATTACTCAATTGGAGATCCTTAGACGGACAGGAAGCCGTGAACGCTATATACGATACTGGAGGTATCGGAGTAGGATTAAAGGATGACGAGATGACATATTACCAAAAATTATTAGAGGAGGATGGGATAGAATGTTTACCAGCCTCTGCGGCTGCCTTAGGTGCTCTAAAAGAGTATTTAAAGAACAATGAAAAAAATGGGAAACATGTCGTAGTTTTAACATCAGGTGTCAAAAATGTTTGTTGAAGAAAATATACCCGCGTTGATATATGCGGAAGGAGAGTTTGGAAGGATCGACGGAAAAACAGCCAACGGCCTAGTTAGATTTTCAAAAAAGTACGATATCGTCGGCGTGATAGACAGTACCAGGCAAGAAAATTTTGCTCACGAAGTTCTAGATAACGTAGAAAAGAAGATACCTATATTTTCCAATCTCGAAGAGGCTATAAACAAATTAGATAGAAAACCAGAAGCTTTCATCAACGGTATCGCTAGAGATGGAGGAGGTTTCCCCTACGATAGGAAAGACATCTTCTTGAAAGCCATGGAGAACGGTATGGACCTAGTCCATGGCTGCCATGATCATATCTCTCAAGAAGAAGAGTTCAAAAAGAAAGCCGAAGAAAATGGAGTAGAAATTTGGGACACGAGGAGAGAACCAGATGATCCACATTTTTTCACTGGAAAACTCAGAGATATTGATTTCCCTCCACGTATATTGATCTCCGGCACTGACTGTGCCATAGGTAAGCGAACGTTTAGTGCGGAATTATACAAAGAACTACAAGAACGGGGTTATAACCCAATTTTTGTGGCTACCGGGCAAACTGGTATAATACAGGGTGCAAAATATGGCTTTCCATTGGACGGTATACGTGGAGACTTTCTGAGTGGTGAGGCTGAACACGTTATCTGGAAAGCATCTACCGAAGAAGACGCTGATGTGATAATAATCGAAGGTCAGGCTTGCATAGCACATCCACAAGGAGGTAATCCTCTAGCTTTGATGAAAGGGGTTCATCCCCATGGAATAGTTCTAATCCACGCACCGAGAAGGAAAGAAAAAGACGGGCTGCCAGATTTTGATCCTCCAAATATAGATGAAGAAAAAGAAACTATCGAATTCTTTTATCCAGATTCGATCATATCTATAGGAATAAATCACGAGGGTGGAATCGATGTTGATGAATATATTCGTGAATATGAGGAAAAGTATGGATTACCCACTGAAGATGCTTTGAAAGGCAGACCGACCAAGACTACCGACCTTATCGAAAAAGAATTCATTCTAAAATATAAGAAGAATGACTAATTAATCAAGGGATATTATGTCTGATATCAAGTACATCCTCTATGAGGATGAAGGGATAGATGAAAAAATGTTCGATTATATCGCAAATTTACTTCACAGATATCTGCATGATTTCATCTCTGAAGAAGCTTTAAGACAAGACCTTGAGTACTGTATCAAGAAAGGTAGAACGTTGACGGCATTCTATGAAGAAGAGTTGATAGGAGCAGTGACCGGAGTATACACTCCCTTCTTCGACAAATTCCATATCGCTCATCTAGCTGTGGAAGAAAAATTTCAGGGAAGGGGTATCGGTAGAGAACTGGTAGAACGGGTCATACCTGATGACATATCTCCTTCAGTTCACCTGAACACTGAGAATCCGGGTATAGAAGAATTCTATAAAAAACTCGGTTTTCAAGCTACGCATTTACGTTACAAAAGGATTAGGTCTGGGGAACAAAAACCCAGTGATTAAAAAAAAAGGGTTTTTCAGTAACCGTCGACACCTTCGTCAACGGCCAATTCATCTTCGATTACAACCTGAGCTGCAGCTATCCTTGCAACAGGTACTCGGTAAGGTGAGCAGCTCACGTAATCCAGATCGTTCCTATAGCAGAACTTGACGGAATTCGGTTCTCCACCGTGTTCACCACATATCCCAACACTGAGATCATCTTTGGTCTGTCTCCCTTTTTCTGTTCCCATTTTCACCAATTGACCAATACCTTCCTGGTCTAATACCTGGAATGGATCCTTATCGATTATACCCTTATCTAGGTATTCGGGAATGAACGTTCCAACGTCATCTCTACTGAACCCGAAGCCCATCTGAGTCAGGTCGTTTGTACCGAATGAGAAGAAATCAGCCTCCTCTGCTATTTTATCGGCGGTCAAAGCGGCTCGTGGTATCTCTATCATAGTACCGACTTCGTATTCAACTTCTGTATTCTCGCTGAATACTTCTTCCGCAGCTGGATCAACTATCTCATCCTTAATGACCTTTAGTTCATTCACATTACCGATCAACGGAACCATGATATGTGGTCGAGCATCGATACCCTCTTCCTGTGCTTCTGAAGCGGCCTCCAAAATAGCTCTGACCTGCATCTTATAGATCTCAGGATAAGTTATCCCGAGTCTGCATCCTCTGTGCCCCAACATGGGGTTCGCTTCTTCCAATCGGGCTACTCTTTTCTTGATCTCATCTACTTCTACACCCAACTTCTCTGCCAGTTCTTTTTGTGAATTTTCATCCGTTGGTGCGAATTCATGGAGCGGTGGATCTAATAATCTGATGGTCAACGGGTACCCGTCCATGACTTTGAACAAGCCCTTGAAGTCTTGTTTCTGCATGGGCATGAGTTCATCGATTGCTTTTTGCCGATCATCTTCATCCTTGGCAATTATCATCTGATGGACCACTCCCAAACGTTCTGGATCGAAGAACATATGCTCTGTTCTGGTCAAACCGATCCCTTCAGCGCCGAATTCCAACGCTTTCTGGGCATCCTCTGGAGTATCTGCATTTGTCCACACACCCATTTGTCGTATATCGTCGGCCCAACCTAGAAGTTTTTCAAATTCCATTGTGAATTTTGGTTCTATCAAAGGTGCTTCACCTAAAATGACATCTCCAGTGGTACCATCTATCGTGATGGTGTCATCAGCTTCGACTCGTATATCGCCGACTTCGAAGTACTCGTTTTCAAGATCGATCTCGATCTCCTCGGCACCTGCTACACAGGGCTGACCCATGCCCCTTGCTACAACAGCTGCATGACTTGTCATTCCACCCCTGCTTGTCAGCACTCCCCGAGCAGCCGCCATACCGTGTATATCATCGGGTGTGGTTTCAGACCTTACTAATATTATATCCTCGCCGTCGTTCCCCCTTCTGGCAGCCTCATCAGTATCAAAAACAACTTTTCCGGAAGCTGCCCCTGGTGATGCGTTCAATCCGCTGGCGATCTTTTCAACATCTGCATCTGTATCGATCTGTTTGTGTAATATCTTCTCGATCTGTTCACCTTCAACCCTTAAAAGAGCAACTTCTTTACTTATGATACCCTCTTCTACCATATCATAGGCTATCTTGACCGCTGAATTCGGTGTTCTTTTACCGGTTCGAGTCTGAAGTATGTATAACTCCCCATCTTCGATAGTGAATTCAAGGTCCTGCATGTCTTTGTACTCGTCCTCCAATATCTGGCAGACCTCTTCTAACTCATCATATATCTCAGGCCAAATATCTTTTAAGTCATCGATTTGAAGAGGTGTTCTTATCCCTGCGACGACATCTTCTCCCTGTGCATTTCGAAGGAATTCACCATATATCTTGTTCTCTCCAGTTGAAGGGTCTCTAGTAAAAGCTACACCACTTCCAGAATCATCTCCGGTGTTACCATAAACCATGGCCTGAGATATATGATGAGTTAGAAGAGGTCTGCCAGATATTGGAGGACGAGTACAAAGACATGCAGGACCTTGAATTCAC
>JAFDTG010000073.1 GCA_019594235.1 Candidatus Saliniplasma halalkaliphilum
AAAGAGATTTCTAATTTATCGAAAATTCACAACGTCAACATCAGTCTCTTCAA
Source organism: Candidatus Saliniplasma halalkaliphilum (assembly GCA_019594235.1). Classification (GTDB taxonomy): domain Archaea; phylum Thermoplasmatota; class Thermoplasmata; order Halarchaeoplasmatales; family Halarchaeoplasmataceae; genus Saliniplasma; species Saliniplasma halalkaliphilum. The sequence goes on from JAFDTG010000073.1 coordinate 54, forward strand.
AATGATCGTCTGCAGTAACTACACTTGCACCTATAGAATCAGCACAGGCCGCGATTAGAGCGTCTGCAATCGGTATGTTATTCATTTTATATATCCCGGCTTCGATGGCCTCCTCCGTTCCAATGTCGATCACTTCAAGGTTATATCTGATCTGTTCCACTCTTTTCTCGGCTGTTTCTACTCCAACTCTACGTGAATAGATATAATAGATCTCTGAAAGAGTTATCGAACCGATGAAGAGTTTTTCATTCTGGTCGATCAAATCCTCTATAAAATCAGCACCTTTTTCATCATTGAAGTAGGCCAGTAAGGCCATGGTATCTAGCAAATATTTCATCTTTCCTCAAACTCCTCGTCCCATCTTTTTCTAGTTTTCTTCAATTCTTCAGATATCCTTTTTAGGTCATCTACACCTCTCAATCTCTTCAATGAGGAAATCGGTTTAAGCAATATCTCGTCGTTCTTTTTCTCGATCAAAAGTTTATCTCCTTTCGAGAGATGGAGTTCTGATCTCAGCTTCGCAGGTAGTACGATCTGGCCCTTAGATGACAATTTAGTTACTTCCATTCTTACATATATTATAATGTAAAATTTCTATTTATATTTTACTATTAGTTAATTTCTTACTTCATATACAGTACGTCGTCTATTTCAGCATCTTCTATCAGACATTGTCATATCTATATATGTAATACGATAAAGATAGAGTTTGAATATCATTTGTATAATTATCAGAAAATTGGTAATCAATAATAAAATAAATGAACTCATCAGAATACTAATGTATTCTAACTTACCACTACAAATCAAAGATTTTATAGTGGACCTGTCAGAATTTAAAAAAATTCTAACTGCCCATTTATTATAAATAAATGGACCAGCGGGGATTTGAACCCCGGGCCTCTACCATTCTGGCCAACAGGTCGCCGTTATCCCCGGTTTTCAACCTGCGGACCTTTTCAGAATTCTAAGAGAATTCCGAAGATCCATGGAATTTGTCCTAAATTCCATAAAGATGCCAAGGTAGCGATCTTCCAACTGATCTACTGGCCCATATGAACATCAGTGGACATAGAGACAAAACCGGAACTTGCATAAAAAATTTGTGTGCGATCTAAATACGTAACTATTTTATAACCTATAACATTAACCTTTTTAAAACGCTTGGAGATGGTTAAAATATGAAACTACAAGAATATCAGGCTGCGAATATATTTGAGGAGTATGGCATACCGGTCGCTGAGAGATATCTCATCGAGAGTCCGGACGAGATAAAAGAAGTAGATGACCCGGTTGTTCTAAAATCACAAGTCAGAGTCGGTAAAAGGGGTAAAGCCGGAGGGATATTATTTGCAGAGAGTAGGGAGGAAGCTGTTGAAAAGGCTGAAGAACTCTTCAACAAAGAGATCCGAGGTTTGGAAGTCAACAAGATATTAGTCGCTGAAAAGGTAGAGATTCAGAACGAATACTACGTCGGTATGGTCATGGACAGGGAGTCCAAACGACCCACATTGATTATGACCAGTGAAGGTGGGATGAACATCGAGGAAGTAGCTGAAGAGCATCCCGATAAGATCATCAAGAGACAAATAGACCCACTCATCGGTTTGAAATCCTACGAAGCCATGCACATGGCGGATTCCATCGGTATGGAAGGAAAAGAACTCTTCGAGATGGTCAAGATCGCCATGAAAGTTTACCAGGCGTTCATGGATTACGACGGAGAGTTGGCTGAGATCAACCCACTGGTTTCAACACCAGACGGTTTACTCGCTATAGACGCGGTTTTCAACATAGATAACAACGCACTATACAGGCAGAAGTTCGAAAAAACCGAGAGTCAGAGGATACCGGAAACCGAGAAGATGGCAGAGAAGTATGATCTAGCCTACGTTGATTTAGACGGTGACGTTGCCATAGTCGGTTGCGGTGCAGGTCTCGTCATGGCTACATTAGATTCCGTAGCCGAGTACGGTGGAGAGCCCGCCTGTTTCCTGGATCTAGGTGGCGGTGCTACAGCTGAAGATACAAAACATGCCCTTGAGATCATCGATATGAAAGAAGGGATCAACTCCATATATCTCAACATCTTCGGAGGTATCACCCAGTGTGATGAGATCGCTAAAGGTATCATCGAGTACGATCCAAAGAAACCCACGGTGATACGTATGCTGGGAACCAACGAAGAAGAAGGAAAACGGTTGTTGAAAGAAGCCGGTTACGAAGTAGTCGATGGTATGGAAGAGGGAGCCGAAAAGGCAGTCGAGATAAGGGAGTAAATCACCTTCCTATAACCCTTTTTAATTATATTATCGAAGAGATCCGTACCGAGTGATCACATCAATTCTTTTTTCGCATCATCCACCCAATCAGGATTTTTCCACTGTTCTCTTCCAACAGCTACAAGATCAACTTTCCCATCGCGTACGATCTCGTCGGCATATGATGGTTCTGTTATACCGCCTACACCTATAACAGGAACGTTAACTACACTTCTTATCTCTTCAGCTGCAGGTACGAAATACCCCTGCCTGTCCTTATCAGGCCTAGAACCGGACAGGTTACCTGAGATGTCGATGATATCTACACCTATCTTTTCTAGTTCCTTAGCAAATACTTTAGATTCATCGACAGTCAATCCCTTTTCATTCATATCAGTGGCACCGAGTCGATAGAGCAGCAATTTATCACCAACTACTTCTTTCACACTTTTAACGATTTCAAGGGGGAACCTCATCCTATTCTCCAAACTTTCACCACCGTACTCATCATCCCTCTGATTTGTCATTGGTGACATAAACTGACCTAAAAGGAAACCGTGGGCTCCGTGGACTTCTACGGCGTCGAAACCGGCTTCTACCGCGCGTTCAGCTGCCTGGATAAAGTCATCTTTTATAGATCCCATCTCTTCTACTGTCAAAGGTTCCACGTCTTTGAAGTACGCATCGGAAGGCGCTACCGCCTTTCCACCGATCACCTTTTGTTTACACGCTCCTCCAGCATGGTTTATTTGTATCGCTGAGGCAGCACCGTTGGATCTTATGATATCGGACAATTTACTCAGCTTTTTAACAAGTTTATCGGAGTAAATACCAAGTTGATTTGAACTTAATTTTCCTTTCCTATTGACGTAGGAATGCTCTACGATGACCATACCGGGCCCTTTGGACTGTTTATCATAATGTTCGTAGAGTTCTTCTGTCGGGAATCCATCATTGCTGGATTTCTCCGTTGCCATAGGCGGTAAAACTACTCTATTCCGCAATTTTACGGAACCTACTTTAAGAGGAGTGAACAGATGGGGCATATCACAGCCTCCTCTCCAAGTAGTCTTCAAGGATCTTGAACGCCCTTATCTTTTGGTTGATATCCGTACTCCCGTGCCCCTCTTCGGAAAGTTCCTCGTACTCGAAGTCTTCACCTTCTTCCCAGCCCATCTCTTCCAAACCCTCTTTGAAGATCCGTGCTTGTTCGATGGGACACCGTGGATCATTGACTCCGTGTATCATCAGTATAGGATTTTTCATATTTTCAATATGTTCGATAGGACTCCTATCCCTCCACAGATCGTAGTTCTCTTCCGGGTTCCCCATCTGTTCCCTGAGCATAGCCTGGAAATGGGGCATATCTTCTGCATAGAGCTTGTGTAGATCCGAGATGCCGATCCAAGCTACACCTGTAGTCCAGAGGTCCGGGTATCTCACCATCTGCATGTAAACTGAATACCCGCCGTAGGAACCTCCGAAGACGGCTATACGGTCCTCATCGATCCAATCCTGCTCTTTCAACCATTCTGCTCCGGCGGCTACATCGTCTTGCTCCATACCACCCCAGTCCATGTGTATCATACGCTTGAACTCTCTACCTTTTCCTATAGAGCCTCTGTAGTTAGGCTGCAGTACAGCGTATCCCCTGCTGGCCAAGAACTGTGCGTAGATGTTGAACGCTTTGATCGACTGGCCGTGGGGCCCGCCGTGTACCATCACGACTGCAGGAGAAGGTCTAACACCGGGGTCGTACAGCAGTGCACCTATCTCAACTCCATCATGGGATCCGTAAGTGACGTATTCGGCGGGTACGAAAGAATCAGGATCTAGATCTCCATATTCAGCTTCCAGCAGTACTTCATGATCATCTTTATCCAAATCGTACTCAAGTAGTTCCTTCCTCCTGTCACCTTTTGTATGGGACACTATGAACGAACTATCCGAAACGAAAACTCCACTACCCCCGTTGAATGGAAAACCCGATACACCTTCTTTGAGTTCAAGTTCTTTAACCGTACCGTCGAGGCCAAAATACATGGGTATCCATGAAGCGTTCTTTATCCTAAAACCGAGGAAACCATCACCGTCGGGCTTGAATGCAACCGGTCTATCTTCGTAGTTTTCATCTCCGAACCATTCAAGCTTTTGTTTTTCAACGTGATAAATTCCGGGTCTATTCATATCATTGGAATTATCCGTGACCAGCAGTTTCTTACCGTCAGGTGACCAGCGGACCGGACCGTTCTCAGCACCTTCTTCACCGATATCCAATTTTTGTTTATCGGAGCCGTCCGGTTCACACAGATAAATATCCTTGTTCTGGAGATCGTCGGATTCGTTAGCCTGATATGCTATCCATCTGTCATCGGGACTGTAAACTGCACTCCAGACCGGGAGTTTATAGTCTGTCAACTTTTCGATTTCACCGCTTTCAAAGGAGTATCTAAATAGGTTCATCTGCTCGTCTCTATCACTCGTGAAAAGGATGTATTCACCATCGGGACTCACGTCCTGCAAGATACACTGGGCGTCGAGTTCGATCTCCTTTTTTACGTTCCCTTCCATATATATGGAGTAGATGTCGTTCTGTTCGTTACCCCCCTCATCTTTATGGAACAATACTTTCTCACCTTTACTGTCCCACATTATGTACCATCTAGCGTTTTTTGGAACTTCACCATCGCTCAACTGCTCTATATCACCGCTCTTTCTATCTATAATATAAAGTTCGTTCCTACCTGACTTGTCCCAGTAAAACGCTACTTTTTCTCCATCTGGTGATGCGATGGGATGATAAAATTCGGGTAAACTAGCTAATTTTTCTAACGGATATTTTTCGACCATATTGATCCCTGATCATGGAATAAACTTCAAACTAAAATAGTTTGTCTTTTCTCCGTAACGGTTTTAACGTAGAGAACAGTTTTCGAAACCATGAAAGGTTCTTCAAAAAGGAAGTTCGAAGTGGTCGAGGTCGGAAGGGTTGAGAACGATTTTTTGGAAGAAGTACCGGATGATTATCATGATAAAACATCTAAGATGATCGTACACGACGAGTATACGGACTCTCTACTGGGTCTCGAGGAGAATTCACACATAGCGGTACTATGTTGGTTGGACCGGAGTGATAGGAAAATACAAAGAGTTCATCCCATGGCCGATAAGAGTAATCCATTGACGGGAGTGTTCTCCACCCGTTCCCCCGTTCGACCTAATCCAATATCCTACACGGTCTGTGAACTGCTTGAACTGGATGAGAACGTTTTACACGTGAATGGACTGGATATGCTCAACGGAACTCCTGTCATCGATTTCAAATCATATACAACCAAGTACAACATCAAATCTCCCCGTTTTCCAGACTGGGTACCGGAGCGTGATCGAAATGAGTAATATCATAGATGGAAGAAAGATAGCCGATAAGGGCGAAGAGAAGTTGAAGAGTAAGATAGAAGAATTAGACCGTTCACCTAGACTCGATACGATCTTCGCCGGAAACGATGAAGGTTCAAAAGTCTACTTAGGTGTTAAGAACCGGGGTTGTGAACGTGTAGGCATCGATACTGAAACTCATAGGTTCGACGAAGACGTTACAAAAGAAGAGTTGATCAAGAAGATCCAAGAACTCAATGAAGACGATTCTGTCGACGGTTTTCTGATACAGATGCCGCTTCCCGGTGAGCTCGAAGCTCAGAATTTGATCAAAAAGATATCGCCGGTCAAAGATGTCGAAGGACTTCACCCTATCAATCTAGGGTCTCTGATGATAGGTGATGAAAGGACTATCCCATGTACGGTGAAAGGGATATTGACGATGTTCGAATACGAGGGGATCGAGCTTAAAGGTAAAGAGGTCTGCGTGGTCAGTCACAGTACCATCGTCGGGAAACCCATGGCGGTAACACTTCTCAACAGGAACGCCACGGTGAACGTAGTTCATGAATATACTGAAGACCTATCAGACCACACCAAGAAGGCGGATATACTCATAGCAGCCGCAGGCGTCCCTCATCTGATAACCGAAGATATGGTCAAAGAAGGTGTAGTGGTCATCGACGTGGGCATGAACCGCTTGGAGGATGGTAGTTTAGTCGGTGACGTGGAATTCGAAAAGGTGAAAGATAAAGCTTCAAAGATAACTCCAGTTCCCGGTGGAGTCGGTCCTACGACGGTTTTATCTCTGTTGGAGAATACATACGAGGCCTATCTGTCACGACAGTCGTAAAGTTCTACAGATCGACTGCAAACTTAGTGGTTATCGGTGCCAACAGTTGAGCCACCAGAAGGATCAATCCTCCATCGCCGATGGGGATGTTTGGCATCGAAACCAACCTGTGCCAGTATCTACCGCCCCAGGGTACTCCGAATAGAAAACTTACGACCAATGTAAGGATGACCCACATGGCGCCGATAGCGATAAGCTCATTCTGTAAAAATGATATACCGGATTTTTTTATCAGTAGGTAAGTCAAGATGAATAAAGCCGCCAATAAAAACACGATAAACACCATGTAAGTCGCACTTCCGTCTGCACCCCAACTGCGGAAGTATCCTAAAATTTGATTCAAACCAATAGCTAATGCATAAAACACTAACCATACTGCAAGACCGAATACCAAACCTTTACTTTCCATTTAACCATCTATCGAAAAACCCTAAATAATGGTTTCCATAACATTTCAAACTAACTGCGGCACAAAAGTTAATATATTTTGAGTCATAGTTGAGTTCACATCCCGATGCTGGGGTGACAGAGTGGCTAATGTGACCGCCTGCAGAGCGGTTTTCCGGGGGTTCGAATCCCTCCCCCAGCTCTTATTTATACAGGTTTGATTTCGTTATACCTACAGTCCATGTAATTTATTGACCCTTTCTGTCATCGATTTAGAAATAATTTTCATTCAAAGGGTTATATCTCATTACAAAATCGTTTTTTTCTTCTATCTTAGAATCATAAATCATCGTTCAAAAATTCAGAATAATGAGTAAAATTTACCACACTGGTTTATTTCTTACGAATATAATAATAAAATAATTAACTATGATTAATTCTAAATCATAAATAATATATATTCTAACAGTATTATACTTGTGACATAGGAGGAAATTATTATACATGGAGGATTCAGTCAACAGCATGTTGAATAGCTACTCTTTTAACGGCCAGAACGTTCTGTACGAGTACGGTTCCAACCACCCCACGGTCAGATACACGCATCCACTGACATGCGACGGAGGAGTATGCGGACCGACGTCACACTTTTTCGTCGATGCACCCATAAGTGCCAGCATCGACGGAGAGAAGTACTACTACATGTACGACGGACTTGGATCAGTAACAGAACTCGTAGATGAGAACGAGAACGTCGTCAACCGGTACAGGTACACAGTTTTCGGCGAGTCGATGTACAAGGAGGAAGAA